>PLLR01000113.1:42236-43521 GCA_003141335.1 Methanoregula sp.
CTGAGCTCTTCATCGAGCGATCTCCAGCGGTTTGCCGCAATGGTATTGAATGCTGTACAGATCCTGGCAGTCGGGGGAAGAAGTTTTTTTATCAGGAGCGCGGCGGAACCTTCTGCAGGGGGGACGCAGATAAAGAACTCGCGTTTTTCCATCGGGTTAACCGGGCTGATCACAATCTTTCCTTCAAACCCGTCAAGGGTTTCTAAGGTGCCAATGAGGTGCCTGAAGGGAATGGCAAGGATAATAATATCTGCATCATCCACGGCTGTCTGGTTGGAAACCCCGGTAAGCGAACACTTTTGTCCTCGTTTTTTTAAGGTTTCAATTCCTGCTTCACAGGTTGTCTGGGCCTTTTCCTTCTCCCGCGAACCAACAATTACATCAAAGTGGGGGGAGAGGCGCATTGCCATACCTTCCCCGATATCTCCGGTTCCCCCGACAATACCTATCGTCACTTAAGCCACCAGCGGTTTTAGGAGTTTTTCGAGTGTTGCAGCGTCCGTAACCCCCTCCATGGACTGCATGATCTTCCCATCCTTTTCAATAATCAGGGTGGGAACAACACGGATCCCGTACTTTTCCGCAAGCTCCAGATGCTGGTCGACATCAACCTTTTTTATCTCGATTGCATCGCCCATTTTCTTCCCGAGTTCCTCCAGTATCGGCGTCTGCATCCTGCAGGGACCACACCAGGTCGCAAAAAAATCATATAAAACCGGTTTGCTCATTCAATATACCCGGAAGAGTAGTCGATTAAAAAAAAGATAAAGGTATGGTATTATTATTTGGAGAGGATTTGCATGATAATTTTACCATACGCGGGACGAGTGACCAGTACACCGACGAGAACACCAAGGATGGTGATGATAGCAAATCCCTTGAGTGTTGATAAGTCCATCAATGCAAGAGGCACCATCGCAATCACAACGGTTGCTGCAGCGACAACGATAATACCCAGTGCCCGCGTGAGTCTCTTTAAATAGAGATTGGGTGAAGGCACTTTTCCTTCGTGCAATATCTCATCCGTTATTATGACCAGTTGATCTATGCCGGTTCCAAGGACAGCAATAAGACCGGCGATTGTGGGCAGATCCATCTGGAACCTGATCAGGCTGATAAAACCAAGCAGGATGATAACTTCAGATGCATTGATCATTACCATCGGGAGCACAATGCTGGATTCACGATATCGGTAAAAGATGACAAACCCGACCGTGATGAGCGCGAAGACCCCGGCAAGAATCGCCATCATCTTATAGTGCTCTCCAAGAGGTGCTGATACACC
>PLLR01000114.1 GCA_003141335.1 Methanoregula sp.
CTTCTTCTCCCTTCGGAAGATTCTGGTGAACAACGTATTCCGTACCGCTTGTCCACCGCAGGAAAAAAAGCCCCGGATTATCGACAGGAATCGAAAAATCTCGCCTAAAACAGCACCATACTCTTTCTCTTTAATGGTGCTCCCCAAGGGGTGTTTTTGGCACCTGTTATACATTGTGCCGGCAGGGATCCAGCCACCGGTTGCGGCCATAACGATTGTGTTTAGAGATGGAAGGGGAAAATCTGGTGAATAACAGTGGGTTGTATGGACGGCCGAAGATCAGTTTGATGCCGTGTTTCTGACATTCTGCTTTAAACGATTCAGCGACAAAATTGTTTCCCATTATCAACATATATTTCTCTTGAGTAATTCATTGATTTTTAATAAACCCACGTCCCCGGTGCGCAATCTTCTTCTAGATAGAAACTGACCAGTGTTATTAAAAGAGAGGTATACGACCGATGCACCGTTATTCATTATCCTGCAGCGCGGAAGCTGGCGATCTTGAGCCGGTTGTCCTTGCAGTCCACGAATTGATCCACCGCCTTCCCGTGACGGCAAAGTCAGTGGAAAAAGACGGCATACGTGTCGAAGACGGGAGAGTTATCGATCGGCACTATGTCGGCCCTGTTCTCCTTGAAGCAATCGCAAAAAACATACCGATAAAAACTACACCTTCAAGCGGGGCATACAAAGGGGTTCCTGTTACGGTATGTCCCATCAGGGATAATGAAGGAAACGCGATCGGGGCAATCGGGATTGTTGATATCACGGGTATTTTTGATCTTGCCACGCTCATGGAACACCAGTCTGCGATCCTCAAGCAGGTCTGCGGCAAGGATCCCTGCCCCCTCCCTTCAGAACAGAGCGGTTCAAGGCGGTGAATGGTTTGCCGGATTCTGCATTCAAAGTGCTTGAGATCCTCGAACGATCAGAAACCCCTATCTCCGGAGAAGCGATCAGCAACGAACTGGGAATTACCCGATCGGCGGTCTGGAAGCATATCCAGGAGCTGCGGGGGATGGGGTATGACATCTTCTCATCGCAAAAAAAGGGTTATAAACTCACGCGTACGAGCAATAAGCTCCTCCCCTACGAGATACATAAAAAACTAAAGACACAGTTTATCGGAAAAAAGATCCGGTATCTCGAGAATACCCCCTCGACCATCTGGGTTGGCAAGCAGATGTGCTCGGAAGGGGATGTCGGGAAAATGCACGGCATGGTGATCATTGCCGAAGAACAGACCGGCGGTATAGGAAGAATGGGAAGGGCCTGGGTCTCTCCCAGTGGTGGGATCTGGATCACAGTCGTTCTCAAACCCCAGGTACCGGTCGATCATATTTTCATGATCACGATGGCAGGATCCATTGCCGTTGCCCGGGCAATCCGCAAGGAATTCGATCTCGGTGCCCTGATCAAATGGCCAAATGATATTTTCATTGGTAACAAGAAAGTTGCCGGACTCCTCCTCGAGCTCGCAGCAGAGGCAGACTCGGTTCACTATTGCCTGTTAAGCATCGGTATTGATGTGAATGTCCCGTTAAACCAGTTCTCTCCGGCGTTACAAAAAGACATCACTTCGATCAGCGCTGAAGTCGGGCATGAAGTAGACCGTGCTTCTTTCCTCGCACGCATCCTCAAGGAGTTCGAGAGCCGGTATCTCCTGATTGAGAGTGGCGAATACGAGACAATCATCAGGGAGTGGAAGAGTCTTTCCTGTACTCTTGAAAACCGTGTGCTGATCAGGACCCTGAAGAACAGCTTCGAAGGGGATGCAATCGACATCGATGAGTTTGGCGCCCTCATTATCAGGAAGGATAATGGCAAGCTCGAGCGGGTTATCGCTGGTGACTGTTATCACCAGTAAGTGAGAGGTACTTTTTTATCGTCAACCAGTCAATTTTTTATGGTTGACGATGTTTGGGGACCTGCAAAAATCCAGGATTATTGCATACTCTGCAGCGTTTATTGGCCTTATCAGCCTTGGGGCATGGGTGTCAGTACCTTTCTTCCCTGTACCGTTGACACTGCAAACGCTCTTTGTTTTACTCGCCGGCGCGGTTATGAAGCGATATGCAGTAATCCCGGTATCGCTGTACGTGGTTCTCGGTGCACTGGGCCTTCCGGTATTTCATACAGGTGTTACCGGGTTTGGCATCCTTCTCGGGCCAAGCGGTGGCTACCTGGCAGGGTTTATCTGTGCAGCGCTCGTGGTCGGACTTGCCTATGAACGCGAATCTGAAACCATCCGGATTACCGGACTTTTGGCGGGAACCGGTATCATCTATGCCTGCGGTGTTGCATGGCTGATGTATTCCCTTACTACCGGACTCATCCCTGCAGTTATAAGTGGAATGCTTCCGTTCATCNNAAAACCACATTTCTCAAGCTCTGCGCCGGAATTGCAGTACCAGACTCCGGTACTCTCCTGATCGATGATGCACCACCACGAGAAAACGAGACCGGGTGGGTGAACGAGTTTCCTGACCGGAATATTCTTTTCGTAAACGTGTTTGATGAGATTGCATCCCCGCTTCGTTTCCGCCGCACTCCCTGTGATACCATTGATTCGTCCGTGAGAGCATGTGCGGAGGTTTTGGGTATCACCCATCTCCTCAAAAGAGCGGTACGTGAGTTGTCCGGGGGTGAAAAAGTGCTCGTTTCCCTTGCTGCAGCACTGGTTCACCACCCAAAGGTGCTGGTACTGGACGAGTACGATTCACATCTTGATGCACGTTCTTTGGCAAAGATTGAGCAGGGAATCAGAACATCAGGGGCCGATTATGTAATCCGCTGCACGCAGCAGATGGACACAGCCATTCACAGTGATTATCTTCTCTTTTTTGATTCAGGGCGGATTACCCGTGCGGGCACGCCGGACCTTGTCTTTCCTTTCCTCAAAGGCACAGCGTATTACCCGGTGTTATGGGGGTGCCGATGGTGAAAATCACATTAAACCGGGTATATGCGGTTCGTGATCATTGGTCACTTTCTGCTTCCGGTACATTCCATGAAGGTGTACATCTTGTCAGCGGAGATGTGGGGAGTGGTAAGTC
>PLLR01000026.1 GCA_003141335.1 Methanoregula sp.
ACCTCGATCTCGTTGCCAAACGTACTGACGAAGCGCTCATAGAGAATTGTGCACTTTTTCGTACGGGACGTGGATGTACCTTCCATTGTCTGGATGATCTGGCCCAGCGGGATGATATGGAGGTAGGGGGGGCGCGGACTATGCGTACCGACAGAAGAAAGTTCCCGGGCACGATCGGATACCCCTTTTTTTATGATCCCGCTGTCTTCCGGGCACCGCCATGTGTTCTGTATTGCTTCCTCAAGGGAGTATTGAGTGAAGCAGCGGGTGCAGGCTGTGCGGTTGTACTTCCCTTCTTCCGGAAAGAACCCGGCATTCATCTCAATAGCCCCGTTCCTCACGCATGCGAGCACATCTTTGACCGTGAGATGCGCGAGCCGTAGCCTGTTGAACTCCCGTCCGATCTTGTCGGGCTGGGGGCTATGGGCATCGGAGTTGGTGAGGAAAGGGATGCTGTCGAGATCCGCAATAGCCGCACCGTACGAATTGTCCGCTGAAAGACCCAGCTCGAGGAAATCGATCGGTTCGCTGCCGTAACAATCGGCGACACGATCAAAATACGCGTACATCGATGTCCAGGGAGTGAACGCATGCGCCGGGCCGATCATTGCACCGACTTCGTGCGCATAGTGCGCGATTTTCTCACCGGACAGGTAAACATGTGGCCGGCCACTGGTGAAAAAACTTTTACACGTTCCTTCTAATAGTCCCTGCAGTTCATTGAACTGAGAAAAGTCCTCTGCCATGATCAGGTGGTGCACCCGGCGCTCATCCTCCACCTCGCCGGTTGGAACAATGACAATCCCCGCTTCGTTCTCCAGAAATGGTTCCCATGTCTTCCGCCATGTTGGGTGGAGGGCGTCACCGGTGCCAAGCACATGGATGCCCTTTGTCACGCAGGCTGAAATCAGGTGCTCCGGTTGCATAAAGCGGGAGACAGCCATCGAGTACGGGGAGTGTATGTGCAGGTCGGCGTTCGCGAACATTGTTACCAATGTGGTTGCCTGTGGCAGGATATAAAGTGAAAGACCTTGGATTGCAATTGCGGGAATGGAGTGCAGTGTGCGATAATCAGAGCCAGTGTTCCTCTGCACCACCCCAGTTAAACCAGGGTCTTTTGCGGATTATTGAGATGCTTTTTTGCAGCGGGTGTGACCTCCCTTCCCTGGGGAGTGCGTTTGATAAACCCAACCTGGATCAGGTACGGTTCATACACATCCTCTATGGTCCGAACCTCTTCCCCTACAGAGATCGCAATGGTCTTCACACCGACCGGGCCTCCGTCAAAGTCCTTGGCAATGATCGAGAGAATACGCCGGTCCAGTTCATCCAGGCCGAGCTCGTCGATCTGCATCATAGCAAGCGCATTGGAGGTGATCTCCCGCGTGATGATACCATCCCCTTTGACAATAGCAAAATCCCTCACTCTCCGCAACAGCCGGTTAACAATCCGCGGTGTCCCCCGGCTCCTCTTTGCTATTTCCTCAGCACCATCGTCCGTTATCGAAATCTTCAGGATGGAAGCGCTCCGCGTCACAATCTTTACCAGTTCACCGGGAGAATACAGGTCAAGCCGTGATAAAATCCCGAAACGGTCCCGAAACGGGGAGCCTAAAAGCCCTTGTTTTGTGGTTGCCCCGATCAGCGTGAAATGTTCGAGATTCAGCTTGATCGAGCGTGCACTCGGCCCTTCCCCGATCATCACATCGATAAAGAAATCCTCCATAGCAGGGTACAGCATTTCCTCGACAACCGGGTTTATCCGGTGGATTTCGTCGATAAACAGGATATCTCCCAATTTTAACGGGGTGAGAAGTGCAGCAATATCTCCCGGTTTTTCAAGTACCGGGCCGGTCGTAGCCCTGATATCAGCACCCATCTCGTGCGCGATGATATGCGCAAGCGTAGTCTTGCCAAGTCCCGGCGGCCCGGAGAACAGGAGGTGGTCTAAGGGTTCACCGCGTTTTTTTGCAGCTTCAATTGCGATCTTCAACGTCTCTTTTACATGGATCTGTCCGACAAATTCATCCAGCCGGGCCGGCCTGATGGTAAGATCGTCTCCTTCCTCTGTGATTGGCCTGGGGGAAATAATCCTCTCGGTCATAGCGTTACCGTTCCTTCAGTTTCGAGAGTGCGGCTTTAATGAGTTCCTGCACTGTCGGGGATTTCAGTACGAGAGCCGCAGCATTGACTGCATCTCTTGATTCTTTTTCTGCAAAGCCGAGCGATATCAGTGC
Organism: Methanoregula sp.; assembly: GCA_003141335.1. Taxonomy (GTDB): domain Archaea; phylum Halobacteriota; class Methanomicrobia; order Methanomicrobiales; family Methanospirillaceae; genus Methanoregula. The sequence goes on from PLLR01000026.1 coordinate 2,238, forward strand.
GCTTACCGCATCGTGCACGGCAGGACTGCTCCTGCCGGTTTCACCGGATACTATCGTCTCGCTGACTTTCTTCATCTTGTCCCTGAGTTCGAGGATTAACCGTTTCGCACTTTTGGGGCCAATCCCGGAGATCCTGGTCAGGGCTTTTTCATCCTCGTTCAGGATTGCCATGGCAAAATCCTCGATCCCGATCTGGGAAAGGAGGTTCATGGCAATCTGCGGGCCAATCCCGGAAACGCTGATAAGTATCCTGAACATCTCCAGTTCACTCTGGTGCATGAAACCATAGAGCGTGATTGCATCCTCCCGGACCGCCATATGCGTGAAGACCTTTACAGGTTCCTTATTTTGCATCAGCAGCTGGAGTGCCGGCTGGGTTACCTGAACCTGATACCCGATGCCCTTAACATCGATTACCACCCATTTGTCTCCTGTCAGGACTGGTTCCCCACAGAGATGCGCGATCATTGTACTATCTCATGATATGGATATGACATAAGGCAATCGAAAGTGCATCCGCAGCATCATCGGGTGTGGGGATTTTGTCCAGATGAAGCAATCGTTTTATCATCTCCTGCATCTGGCGTTTGTCTGCACGACCTGATCCGGTGATCCCCTGCTTGATCTGGTTTGGTGTGTATTCCGCGATCGGGATATTCCGCTGTTCTGCTGCAAGAAGGATGACCCCGCGTACTTCACTTACTGCCATGGCCGATGAGATATTTTTTGAAAAAAATAACTTTTCAAGGGAAATGTGTGCAGGCTGATATTTCTCAAAAAGTGTTTCGACTGCATTATATATCTTCAACAATCTCTCTGGTGGGCGGAGATCCTTTCCTGAGGTTTCTATACATCCATAACAAACCGGCCGTATTTCCCCCTTGGTAACGTCAATTACCCCATACCCCAGTCGTGCAAGTCCCGGATCGATCCCGATAACAATCATTTTTGCAGGAACTCCTGATTTGATATATGTCGCTCCAGTAATATACGGGGAATGGTTAGCGGGGTGAAGGTGCCCATGAAAGCGGAACCCATAGAGCCGCAACAAAATCATCAAAAAAAGAATATTTTAAAAAATTGTTACTTCGTCCGCCAGAACGACTTCAGCGTTCACAGCACCAACGGGATACACAGTCCCCTCCTACGAATAAAAAGCCGTTTCAATACAGTAAAAAAACGCACATGGGTAAAAAATACTCACCCGATGTAGCTCAGCTCTTCGTTCTTATGCATCTTGTCGCCTTCGACTAATCCTTCGATGACCTTTTCCATCTCGGAAGCACGGTCGTTGAGCTTAGTAGGATCAACCGGCACATCAATCAGTTTTGAAAGTATATCGAGCACGTTCGCCGCACTCATCGGGTCGACCAGGTAACCGCTCGTCTCACCCATCAGGCAAACTGCATCGATCCCACGCTTTGCAGAAAGCCCAAGCATAAGCCCGGCAGCCCCAATGATCCCTCCACCGGGTTCGTCGCGGTTGAATGTAACTCCGGCAGATTCAATCTCCGGACGAAGCTCCGCGCGGTTCACTGCTCCAAGCACCCGGGGCTCATTTACCAGGTGCCCGACACCGAATCCGCCCAGTGTGTAAATGCGCTGTACTTTTAGTTCTTCAGCGATCGCGCAGTACTGGTCGGCAAGGAGGTAGTGCCCTTCGTTCGAGGTGCTCTGGTGATCGCCAACGAGAAAGATGAGATCTTTGCCCTCAGCCGGGTAAAGATATAGTTCATTTCGAGCCAGCCGGGCAAGACCGCTCTCTTCAAGAATTACCTGAGGGGGGAAATAGATGGAATGGATCTCACCAATCTTTTCAGCTCCCAGCATGTGGATCATGTACTCGGCAACAAGCTTGCCAACCTGCCCGATTCCGGGGAGTCCTTCAATCAGGATAGGATCGACAAGTTTCCTTTCCTTGATACAATCGAGATACCGGATAGAGATCTCCTCAATCATTTTTTACCATCCTCCGGTATTTCCCGTACCGGTCCTCAACGGAAAAACGTGCAGGATGGGCAATAACAGTCGGCTTGCCACATTCCGGGCATGTTGTAGAAAGAGTATAGGTTAGATCTGCTGTGCAGTGACGGATACGCCCGCTCATTGACTCTTCCCGGACTTCGGTTTCTTGATGAGTTTGCCCTCGCCACCAGACTTTTCCACGACGGCGATAGCCGCGTTGGCCGCTTTCTCGATTGCTTTTTCCGCTTTTTTATAATCAGGGGCGGTCACTTTAATTCTATAGTTGGGTGCACCAAGATAGAGAAGTTCGATCTCAGCACCGGCAGTCTTGGATTTATTTGCCTCTTTGAGGGCATTTTTAATGACCGTAACTCCATCAGGCTGCATAGAAGTAAGGTGCAGGTGCCCGGTCACTTCAACTTTGGGAACTTTCACGTTCTCCTGTGCTACATGAAGAAGCGTGTCAGCAACCTTCTTGGAGAGATCAAGTTTTTTGAGCGTTGTCTCGCTATCGGTAACAAGGTCTTCAAACACGGGATAGAAAGCCCCGTATTTATTGAAAATCAGATCCTCCAGGGAGGTCGGGGATTCACCCGTTTGTTCGGCAACAAAACCCAGCCACTTCTGGGCTTTTGATTCGTTCTTCCACTCGCGAATCTTTTCACGGCGCTGGTGTTCGTTAACGTCTTTTAAGGAGAGATCAATGTGCCCACGGTTCCGATCGACGTTGAGAACCTTGCAGACTATCTTCTGGCCCTCACGAATGTGATCACGAATATACTTGATCCAGCCCGTCGCAATTTCAGAGATGGGGATGAGCCCCTGGCGGCCACCATACTCATCCAGCGATACAAACGCTACGAAGTCCTTCACGTTCTGTACGGTACAGACAACCAGTTCTGATTCCTGTGGCCACTCTCTGTCCAGCATGGGAAGAATCACTTGAGATCTGAGATGATCTCAGCCTTGATGCTTGCTTTTCCCCCAGTGGGGAGCGCAAGATCGTGCCCGCATACGACACACTTCACGACAGTGCTTGCCTTTTCAAATACCGTCTGCTCGTTCTCACAGTCAGGACACTTTACTTTGAAAAATTTACTCCGGTTTTCCCGAATTACGCGTACCATTATGCGCTCACTCCGTCAGCTCAAACGTTGCGACCCGGTAGCCCTTACGCAGGTGTGCCTTTCCGCAGGTTACGCAGCGGTACCGCACGTTAATCTTTTTCGTTGGCTTGTCGCCTCCGGGCACTTTTGAGAATTTTCCCATGTTGCCTACTTTTCCTCTGCGAGCCTTCTGGCGGTCGATCCAGTGGAGGCCGGTTGTCTTGCCTTTCTTTACCTTCTCGACCTCGTGCATCTGGTGCTTCCTGCAGTGAGGACAATAGGTGTTAAATTTTGCTGGCATTTTCATAAAATTTTCACCGATAATTTGGATATAGAATACCAATATTATTTACAAAGGTTCATATTTAAGACTATGTTGCGTTCACTTAAGACGGCAGCATTCCGCTCAGGAAGCGTTATTATATCTCCCTTTGAGAGGGTATAAATCCTCCCATCAATTCCCATAAAGGATTCCATGTCCTCGAGAACCCGTACGAGTACACTGAATGGCAAAAGAGGTGCATTTGCTTTTGGTGTTTCAAAAAGCCCGTTTGCAGCACTCATGTCTTCATCCTCCTCAAACTCGGGTTTGACACTGGTATCCGTATCTGCCGTTCCTATATTTTTTGCATGATGTGGTACATTATGAAGCAGGATGCCCTTGCACTGTTCTATACTGGCAGTGACCGTTTCAAACATCTCTTTTTCAACAGGGATCATCCGCTTCACTTCTTCACGGTCATAATAATTACCTTCTGCATGCATGATGGTAAGCGCAAGAATCTTGCGAGATCGTATTGCAAAAAGCTCCCGGAGTGTCTCTTTAATCGCGAGTGTTTCCTCAATAAAGGAACGAGCCTCATCAGAAAGCGGGTCTTCAAATGCGTATACTTTGCTAATAAGAGAAGCGAGTTCCGTATGCCCGCGATCGAAGAGATCGGGTGCGACCGCTATGAGCCGTCCCGTCTCCCGCTCGGACAGCAGGATGCTGCGCAGATCGTCAAGCCTCATTGGCCCCATTATCTTCACCCTCAGGTAATTTCCGCCATGCCACGGCAGCAGAGGAACACGGCCACCGCTTCCGGTACTGTAGTGATGCCTTTTTGGAGTTCATAAGTACTTCCGAGCATCGGGATCGTAACAGGATGGCGAAGGTCCACCCTGACATCCCGCATTGAAAAGACCACTGCATCCACAAGCGGTTCAAAATCGTGGAGATCCCGGAGTTCAAGAGGTTGCACGCGCATCCCGCTCCCGCCATGCAACGATGTCGGCATCCGGATCAGCCGTTTTGTATCTGTGGTAACCGGCTCATCAGCAAGAGCCGCACGGGAAAGAAGCCGTTTTTTAAATTCTCCTTCCTGCCCGGTCAGGATGGCCTGGAGCGCACGATTTTTTAAGATCATACTCGTGGGATGGCGTTCAATTTCGGCAATAATCTCCTCTCGTTTTTTCAGAAATGCCATTGCCGAGTCCTTTCCAATCCCCTCGATAGCGGTCAGGTGCACCATTGCATCCTCTTCGGTCAGGGTTCCCATCCAGCGGATATATTCAAGGAGTGTTTCACGGTATCGCACCGGCCAGCCCGGAGATGCAGGTTTTTTTATAGAAAGCATCACAGAAGGGTCGATTCCAATCCCGCAGACGTAGTCAATCAGTTCCCGGCGTTCGGCGCTTCCCCATCCACGGAACGCGATATCCTTGACATGAATATGGTACCCGCGGCCACCGGAAAAGACGAGTTCGATGGTCTTTGGATCCATACCAAACTCGATGGTGAGCATCGAGATGAGCTTCCCGGTTTCCTCCTTTACCCGTGCCAGCATCTGCTCATAGGGACCCCGCACGATGTGGTCGGCATCAAGATCGAAAACCAGATCTGCCCCACACCAGCCTTTATCTGCCATGGTCCCGGCATCCGGTTTTTCGTAGTATGCAGTAGAGTAATAAGTATGTTGAGGTACGAGATTTTTGATGTACTGGAAGAGCTCATCCCGTCCCGAAAAACCGACATGCCGTCGCATCCGCATGGCAGATGAATTGGGATTGAAAAGTACAAAACCCCACTCCCGCTGTTCCAGAGATGATGGCGAAACAAGAACTGTTTTTTTGTAATAATCGCAGAACCGCTGTCGGAGAAATTCAGTCGTCGCCGGGTTCATGGCAGCTCCTTAATCATATAGGGTCCTTTACGTTCATAGCCCTGTCTCCGGTAATAGGGGCGCACACCAATACCACTCATAATCGCCAGACGGGTAAACCCTGCATCCGAAGTGATCTGCTCTGCACGTGCAATCAGCACTTTTCCGTAATTCCTGTGCTGCCATTCCTTAGACTCCGCATCTTTCCCAACCGGGACAAGACTTCCGTACACATGGAGCTCACGCATGACTGCAGCATTCTCAAGCCCGGTATGGTAGACACGTGACGGGAACCGGAGCCGGGTAAACCCGATTAATGAATCATCGGAAACAGCGGATATGAAGTGCTCATGTCCACCGCAGCACGTATACTTCAATACCCGGATTTCTGATTCTGCAAGCGAGGGAAGTCTTCCAATCTCCCGGCACCGTATACAGCGACAGCGCCTTCCGGTTGTCTTCAGCCGGTTCTGGGCAAGCTGCCGAAAGTTTGAGTGCCGGGAACCGGCGACGATCAGTTTTGCTGGTATGTCACGCTGGATCCGCTGGAGCCGGGTATACTCAGGGATGAGGGACTTGGCATATGCAACGAGATCGATCATCTCCTCCTCGCTGTATGGCAAGTAAGCGCCCCGCTCCCAGTATTCTTCAATCTCAGAACCCGGAGTGACAAGAGTAGGATAGATTTTAAGGAAGTCAGGCATGAAACGGGGGTCAGAAAAGATCGTCTCAAACATTTTTTTATCCTTATCAATGGTCGAGCCGGGAAGGTTAGGCATCATATGGAAACCCACTTTCATACCGGCATCACGGAGAAGAGTATTTGCTGCAACGGTATCTGCCACAGTACACCCACGCCGGTTGTAGGAGAGGATCGCATCATCAACATGCTGTACGCCAAGTTCCACTTTGGTCACACCAAGGCGCAACATCCGCTCAACATGCTCATTTCGGCACCAGTCCGGGCGGGTTTCGAACGTGATCGCAACGCAACGAATGGCGGAATTTTCGTTTTCAGTTTCCACGGTTGCCACATCACGCGCTTCAGCTGCTGCTACCCCGCCAGGGTAGGTGTTCATCGCTTCAATGCAGCGTGACACAAACTGCTCCTGGTATTCCGGTGTTCGTGCGGTCATCGTCCCGCCCATCACGATCAACTCCACCTTGTCCACGCGGTGGCCGAGCAGCTCGAACTGCCCGAGCCGGGCATGCACCTGGGCAAACGGTTCATAGTTATGCTCCCGGGCACGCAGCGCAGCCGGTTCTTCACCCGTGTAACTCTGGGGGGATTTGTACAGATGATCGGGTCCCCCGGGGCAGGGCAGGCATTTGCCATGCGGGCATCGTGCCGGAGAGGTCATCACCGCAACAGGAGCTACACCTGATAACGTCCGGGTAGGCTTCACAAGCAGGATCTTCCGGAGGATTTCCCGATCCTCCGGTCGAACACACGCAAGAATTGTTGAGTTTTTAGGAACCGCAGGCAGCCTGTACTTCCGGCAGATATCGATCTTTACCGCAACGATGGCTTCGTCGCCGGGCTGAAGGGTGAGGATTCGGGAGATCATCTCCTGAAATGCCAGCGCCTCATCCATAACTTTTAATGTTCGGCTGCAACTTTTGTGGATGCAGTCTCTGAAGAATAGTTCACCACAGGCATATTACGCCCGTGAATATGGGTAACAATTTCATCTCCCAGCGTGAGAAGAGCATCTTTGTGGGCTTTCTTGTCCTTGTGAATGTGGACCGGGGAAATTTCAAGGGAATTATAACGGCCAGTGCCGATTTCTTCGTTGGTGACGCCTTCATAGTACTTCTTAATGTGAATCATTAACATGTGTAAATGCAGCAACTCTTCCTTTTGCACACTATCACCTTCTGCAAGCTGATTCTTTTTCTTGTGATGCAGATATACCTTTTTGGTGAGATTTATATCAGGAAACCTGCATGCTACCGGATCGCTCGTTGCGCTGGCAATTGGGGATGCATTGGGTGCGCCCCTGGAAGGATCTGCCCCACCCAACGCGTGGGTGACCGAAATGCTTCCCGGAGGGCGGCATTTCCGGAAAAAAGGAGAAATCACAGATGACACATTACAAGCATTGGCAGTTGCAGAATCGCTCGTTGCATGCAGGGGATTTCGTCCAACTGACCTTATACCAAGGTTGATTCTCGGGTACAATAAGCATCCGGAATGGTACGGCCCTACATCTTCTGCCTTCTTTGAATTGATCAAATCCGGTACCCTGCCGCACCGGGCAGCGTGGCTCGTGCACAAACGACAGCGTGGCAGCCGGAGTAATGGGAGTGTAATGCGCGGGTTTCCCGTGGGTATTTTCTTTCCAGCCCACGATGTGTATGATGTGAGCCTTGCATGCTCACAACTTACGCACTTTGATCCAGTCGCCGCGCACTGCTCCGCATGGCTTAACGTAATGGTGAGCGATATGTGCCGCGGTGTTTCCCGTAAGCGGGCATACCGGCATGCACGCTCACTGTGCACTAATGATGAAGTGTTTACAATTCTGGGAAATTACCAGAATTATTCGCAGGTACCCTCGCTTGATGCTGCGCTCTGCTCGCACGCAGCCCTTTCCTGTTTTATGAACGCCCGCACCCTTGAGGGTGCAATCCTCACAGCAATCAATCTTGGAGGGGATGCTGACACGGTAGGTGCCTGCTGCGGTGCACTTGCCGGGGCATACTGGGGGTCCAGAGCGATCCCACATCGGTGGAAACGGGATCTCGATGGCTATAAAAATATCCTGCACTCTGCAGAACTGCTCTGGTATTGTGCAGAATATTCCCCATAAAAAATACCCGTATGTCTGATTTCCGGTTCCGGATCACCACACCTGGATTTCTGTATTGGCGCGATCAATAGCGGAGGTCCTGATCCTCCGCATTGACGATATCGTTGTATCATCAAAGGCTGACGGGCTTATAGGTGGTGCAGAAAATCATGACGCATTCCCTTCGTGGAGGGAGGGGGATTAAAGGGGCAGATGAGCACGTCAAGCCCCAGGATATGACCTCCCTATCCATGGGTGATCCGCACAGCACTGTTCAAGAGACCTCCAGACCTATGTGGTAGTAATACACTGGAGGGTCTCTTTAGCGTTTAGTCCCGTATCGATACGCAGTGCGACGCACGCTCCTCCTCAATGCATAAAATAGGGGTTATAATTTTACCTATTCCTGCGCATTGCGTCTGCCATTGGAATGCCCAAGAGCCCGGTGCCTGCTCCACCGATAAAAAAAGCCAAAATATCGGAATTTTCAATCCTTTTTTTGAGGGAATATATTACGAAGGTCGTATATCGACAAGCTTCAGCGCCCGCCCTTTCTCGCAGATATCTGAAGCGTTACCCAACACATCGGAGACAACATACTTTTCTCCTTCCACTACACCATCGGGATGGCAAAGCGGGTAACTCCGGCAATCACTCTTATTGCAGGAGAGTTCAAGCTTGATCTTTGAATTGATAATTGCCATATCAGCGTTGATAAGCACTGTTATCGGCGCCTCCATAACCTCGACAGCGGTTGTGCCGTTAAGGTGAACCGGGCATTCATGATGCGTTGTCCTGACGGATATGATGCGGTACCGTCTGCCTATCTGGAGGTTATTGCATGCCTTTTTTACCTTGCAGGTATCGCACCCGGCAGCTTCACCTTCGTAGATGAACTCAACACCCTGTTTCGCCAGAACCGTGCCGACCAGCGTCACTTTTGTTTTTGCATCTGCCATGCGATCACTCCTTATTCCCTGTAGAGCATCTGGACAAGATTCTCTGCTGATTCCCGTGTGAGACCCATATCGAATATTGTGAAGCGTTCCGGACGGATAGTCTTTGCCATGAGAAGCGCCTCAACGGCAATTGCATCATCAATCCCAACTTCTGCGGGAGTTACCGGGGCGCCGATGCTTTTTAACGATGCGCGGATACTCCTCCAGTCTCCCCCGTGCAGGTACATGGAAATAATCGTCCCAATCCCACAGCTCTCACCATGAAGCGCCTTACCCGGTGCGAGCTTATCAAGCGCATGGGAGAACTTGTGTTCGCCACCGCTTGCCGGGCGGGACGATCCAGCGATGCTCATGGCAACCCCGCTGGATACGAGCGCTTTTGTTACGAACCACGCAGACTGCTCCTGGTGCGGTTTGATAAGGTGGGAATTCTTTACCAGGATCTCAGCGGTCATCTTTGAGAGCGCTATTGCATACTCACTCATCGGCTCTCCTTTAACCCGGTGGGCTAGCTCCCAATCCAGGATCGCGGTGTAGTTGGAGATAACATCGGCACACCCGGCTGCAAGGAGCCGGTGCGGGGCGGAGGCAATGATGCCCGTGTCTGCGATAATCGCAATGGGTGGCTGGGCATCCAGCGACGCATGCCCCTCAACAGTAGGCACTGAAGCCCGGGAAGAAGCTATACCATCATGTGACGCCGCAGTGGGTACGGAAATGAACTGGAGGTCAAGATTATATGAAACGATCTTCGCGGTATCGATCACCCGCCCACCCCCGACACCGATCAAAAAGTCCATTCCTGCCGCAGCCTTTTCAGCCTTCTTAATGACAGGCAGGCTGATCTCATCTGCAATAAATGGCTTCACGGTATAGTGGTTATTGAGGATCTTCCGGACGTTATTCCCGGCAAGACGCATTGTACCCTTTCCGGATATAAGGAGCGCAGACTTACCGAGTTTGAGATCTTCACAGACCGACGGGATCTGGCCGAACACGTCATGCCCAATAACAACATCACGGGGCAGCTGCATCCATTTGGACTTGTCAAAAACCTTCGGTTTAAGTAATTTTATTGCATCTGCGCTCATTCTGATCATGGATGATTAGTGATTTCATATACAAATACTACATCGATCCCATCAGGATGGGCCAACCCTATAACATAGTGGATACGCTCACCTATGCGGTAATCCTGGTCCTCGGGGTGTATTTGCTGTATCGCTGGATGTCGAAATCGACCTGGCTTTCCGATATTGGATTCAAAATTGATGCCAGATTCATCCTTGCTACACTCCCCTACGTTTTTCTCGGGGGGGTGTTGCGGGTTGTGCAGGACACCGGGATGATCAAGGGGGACTTCCAGTTTTTACTTGTGACCCCGCTCATCTACTTCGTGCTCTTTTTTTATACGATTGCAATGCTGTTTCTCTCCCGCTACATTACCCTGCAGGGACTAACGCAGAATTTTCTCACATTTTACGCTTTTGCCGGCATTATGTCGACATTTATCGTTTCGCTCGTGCTGATTGCGTGGGGTCTCAACCATGCTCATCTTGACCTCTTTGTGTTTGCCATCATTCCTCTGATGGCAATCACTGCGACACTGCTGGTCTGGGCATGCATGCGCTACATACTCCACTGGGAATATGTAACTGATCCGCTCTACCTGACACTCCTTTTTGGTCAGCTGCTGGATGCAAGTGCGACGAGTTACGGGATAGACCTTCACCCATCCGTCCGGTATATAGAACAACATGTGGTAGGCTCTGGCCTTATTGAGCTGACCCATACCGCATTTGTAATGTTCCCATTGAAACTGGTCGTGCTCTTCCCGGCAATCTATATCATGGAACTATACCGCAAAGAGGCAAATCCCGCATTCTGGCATCTCGTTCTGCTCGCCATGATAGTAGTCGGGTTTGCTCCGGGAATCAGGGATATGACGCGGATGGTACTGTATGTCTAATTCCCCGCTGACGAATGCGATCATTATCATATCCCTCCTCTTTTGTGCTACGATCACGGTTGGCTGGGTCGGAACAATGCAAAATCCGGCAATTGGTGAAAACCTGATGAAACTCTTTGAAAAAGAGGTTGCAGGTCAGATCATGGGGAAAGATTCCACAGATATCTTTGTCAAGCTCTTTTTCAACAATCTTGAGGCATGCCTCCTGCTCTTTTTGGGAGGGGCATCATTTGGTATCCTCACGATATTCATCATGAGTCTGAATGGTATCCTGATCGGCTCGATCATGGAAATCGTGCATAAAGATCACTCAGTCGCGTTTGTCGTCGCGGCGATCCTGCCGCATGGTATCTTTGAGATTCCTGCGTTCATCCTTTCCGGTGCGCTCGGTATCCTGCTCGCACAGTCACTCATCGCTGAGTGGTATCACGGGGGGGACACCGCAGAAGAGGCGAAAAGATACACCAGATTGTTTGCCGTATATGTCATGCCACTTGTAGCAATCGCTGCGTTTGTCGAGGCTTTTATTACACCAATTATCATACATTTAGTAGCTTAGAGGATTTGATTCATGGACGATGACACGGGTGCCCTGCCACCGAAAAATGACTTTTCTGCATGGTATAATGACCTGTTATGGCGGGCCGAGATCATGGATGTACGCTATCCCGTCAAAGGATTGTATGTCTGGTACCCCTACGGGTTTGCGATACGCAAATACGTGTACCAGAGACTCCGCGATCTCCTTGACCGCGACCACCAGGAAACACTTTTTCCCCTTCTGATTCCTGAACAGGAATTCATGAAGGAGGCTGAGCACATCAAAGGATTCGAAAATGAAGTATACTGGGTGACGCATGGCGGGACAACACCTCTCGAAGTAAAGCTGGCACTGCGTCCGACAAGCGAGACCGCCATCTACCCGATGTATGCCCTCTGGGTCCGCTCTCACGCAGATTTGCCCATAAAATATTACCAGATCGTAAACACGTTCCGGTACGAGACAAAACAGACCCGCCCGCTGATTCGCCTCAGGGAGATCACCTCGTTCAAGGAAGCCCACACGGTTCATGCGACCTGGGAGGAGGCTGAACAGCAGGTGGAAGAAGCAATCGCGCTCTACCGCGAGTTCTACGATGGCCTCTGCATCCCAACCCTCATCTCAAAACGCCCGGACTGGGATAAGTTCCCTGGCGCCGATTACACGATCGCCGTTGATACGATAATGCCAAACGGCAAGACTCTCCAGATCGGCACTGTGCACCACCTTGGCGATCACTTTTCCCGGACGTTCAACATTACGTACGAGGACAAAAATGGCGAGCAGAAGCTCGCATATCAGACCTGCTATGGTATTTCGGAGCGCTCGATTGCAGCCCTGATCAGCATACATGGCGATGACAAGGGACTTATCCTCCCCCCGGATGTTGCCACGTTCCAGGCAGTCATCGTGCCAATCACCATTGGCAAACGACACGAAGATGTGATGGTAGCAGCGCAGAAACTAAAAACAGATCTCACCGCTGCAGGTTTCCGGGTGAAACTCGATACCCGCGACCTGCGCCCCGGCGCAAAATACTACTGGTGGGAGCTTCGCGGTGTCCCGCTCCGGCTCGAGCTTGGACCCAGGGATCTTGATGCAGGAAAAGTTATGGCGGTGAAGCGGACCGGAGAGAAGACATCAATCGAACTCGCAACCGTAACAGAAGGCATGAAGCGCGTGCTGAGTGAGATCACGGACACGCTCCGTGCACGGGCAGAAGAGCACACGAGATCACATCTCTGCAATGTTGATTCGATGGATGCGCTCAACGCTACCCTCAATGAAGGCAAGGTCGCGGTTGTCCACTGGTGTCAGCAGCGGGGATGCGGCGATGTGATTGGGGAGAAGACAAACGCGAATATTCTTGGTAGTGATGTGCGTTCATTGCTTGTTCCAGCCACAGAGGGTAAATGTATTGCCTGCGGGAAACCGGGCAAGACAACACTTGTCGGAAGAGCGTATTGAAGTAACATACCCGTGAGAACGGGCATCTTTCTTACCTCTTTTTTCTTATCATTTCTCTCATTTATCATGTGTGTAAAAACCATTCAGATAGATTATGAGGGCAATTGTGAGGGGCATATGATCCTGTCAAATGTGCCCGATACAGACGAATTTCATGGAAATTTCTTTCCCCCATCCACAAACCTGTTGACCTTTTGGGGCACCGTTCTTTTTTTACTGCAACAGAATATAATAATAGGTAATTAATTGAGGTGGCAGCAGTGAATAAAAATCCCAAAGACTCAAACATCACGTATCTGCCACAGCGGTACAAAATGCAGATTGAAGCAAAGAAGAAAAAGCGCCAACTTAAAAAAATCGCCATATTCTGTTTAGTTATCACAATCTGTGCTGTGTTGTACCTGGTATTGAATGGAATGTTACAACTTCCCACATCTCCGGTACCATCAGCAGGGACATTCCCGATACCTCAGTCGGGTGAACTCACAACCACTCTGATACGGAACATGACGGTTACTAAAACTCCTGATATTATCATTGGTGGTAGCGTGCCCGCTCAATCCACCCGTGATATGCAGTCCCTGGATGCTGCAACCGCGTCCCTTCGTCAGGACTATCCGGCACCCGCGTATATTCTGATGAGCGTGAATATTACAGATCAATATGCAGATCGGAACCTGTACGAGTTCAGGATCAAACAGGTCAATACTTCACCAGATGATACCGGGTTTTCGGTGTTTATCGATGCAAGAACTGGCGATCCCTATACTTTAGGACAGGAACGTGCCAGGATCACTGCCGACCAGGCAAAAACTCTCGTAAGCAATGCGTTCATTCTGTATCATTCTGAAAAGGTCAGAATGAAATTTAATAATAGTCCGGATTCTATGCAGGAATGGATCTTTACCTTGTTCCGGGACAATACTACGATACTTACCGGAACCATGGATTCGGACACGGGTCAGATAGTATCATTCTCCAGCAGCATAGAACGACAGGGCAGGCCGGCAAACCCTGCGCTTGATATTACGGCCGCACAAAAAATTGCAGATCGCTACATTATCGATCGGAACGGGTTTCCCCTTCCCCTCAACATGAGCATTGCCCGGTATGACACTCCTGGATTCCCTGAAGAAGCAATTGCCGGGCAATACGTTTTTGTATACAACCGCATCGTGCAGGACATTCCCTGTGATTATGAGGGGTTTACCATTTCAGTCGATTCGGTAACCGGGGTAGTAACGGGATATCACCGGCGCTGGAGCTCACCTGACAATGCATTTTCCCTGGCCATAGATCCACTTGTGACACGCTATGTGGCTACCTTTACGGTCCTGGACAGAGCTAAGCAGACATACCCGTCATCAGTCAACGGACTTGCAATCGTTTCTGCAGAAATCCGATGGAAAGACCAGCGCCCCCCAGGGAGCTTTCCCCGACCGGGTAGTATCCCCATTGCATGGAAGGTACAATTTGATGATGAGGTCATCCGTGAAAAACAGGGATCGGTGGCCGCAATAGGCTGGGTTGATGTTCAGACGGGAAAAATTCTTGATTTTTATTACCAGCATTAATCCATTTAAAAAAACCAATTTGAAGATAGCAAAACCATAAAGAATGAGAGCGATATCAGCACCGGTCGCACACGTACTCAATCGTAAGCTGAGTCCGGCGCATATCGCCACGAATTGATTTCTTTCCACTACGGAAGAATAATTTTTTGCATTTCGCACAGTGCTTTGGTCTGATCTGGTCCCAACGGTTCATCGGAATTTCGAGAGTGAACTCTGTTTTGGTCCACTCCCCCGTGGGCTTTTCCGTATTCTGTTCATAGGTAGCGACAAACTCCATAATCTGGTGAGGCGGAACACCCATGTCGACAAATTTTTTGAAGACAAAATAATTGAAGATCAGCCACGAAAGATCCGAGCGGTCGAGGATTCCTTCGTACTCCCCAAACGACTCATCAAAATCCTCAAGTGAGCAGCCGCAGAGCGGGCATTTTCCGCCAACGAGCTCATCGAGAAAAACCTCTTCCTGGCACCCCGGACAGGTCGTGTGCGGGGATTGCATGCGTGATGTCATAGTAATTCCAGTGATAATAATTATTGATATTTTTTGGTACTGGTTTTTAAAAACCGTTGCGGGATTATGGGTTGGTTCTAGTATTGATCGGATCTGCACATATAGGTATCACCAGTGCATGTGTATTCCGATAATATCTTTTGCGGCCGGGATAAAATTCAGTCTGCGGACAGGTCTTCGCGTTCCATTACCAGCGAACCAAAGACCACTTTTTCAAGCACCTGCGCAACGTACTTAATGTGCATCGCTTTTTCCAGATCTTCGTTCCGGTGGATATCTGCATAGAGCTGGAGCCGCAGGAGTGAGAACCTGAACCTGTCAAGCGTGTCATCATCAAGTTTCATCGCCTCACGATAGACCGGTTCGAGCAGATCGGGAAATGCAAGCGGGTTCTCCAGGCAGGCGATGACACCACTATAAATCGGGAGAGGTGTTTCCTTTCCTGTGAGAATCCGCATGTAGTCCATTGCTTATCCCTCAACAACTTTGATGAGCGATTCCATAACCTTGTCAACAGCCGCCCACGTGGGGCTGTTGCCGCGCCTTATGATGAACGGGCGTCCCTCGTCCCCTGCTTTGCGCATTTCGATGTCGATCGGGATTGCACCGAGGAATGGGACTGATAGTTCATCTGCGATCTTTTTGCCGCCGCCCTTGCCAAAGAGGTCAATTTCCTCTCCGCAGTGGGGACAGACCATCCCGCTCATATTCTCGATGATCCCCAGTACGGGGACTTCAAGTTTCTGGATAAATTTTACAGATTTCCGCGCATCAAGTGTTGCGACATCCTGGGGCGTTGTGACAATTACTGCACCGCGGAGATTGGGGGCGAGCTGGGCGATGGTGAGCGCCTCATCACCAGTTCCAGGGGGAAGGTCGACAACCAGATAATCCAGTGTGCCCCAGTTCACTTCGTTGAGGAACTGCTGGATTGCCGCCATCTTCATAGGACCACGCCAGATGATCGGTGTGCTTGTGTCCGGCAGAAGGAACGCCATCGAAATAACAGAGAGCTTCCCGGTGATGTGCACGGGTTCGATCATTTCTCCCATAATAGCGAGTTTATGGTCCTCAATACCCAGCATCTTGGGGATGTTGGGGCCATGCATGTCGAGGTCTAAAAGCCCGACTTTGAAGCCATGGCTGGATAGAGCATATGCAAGGTTCACTGACACCGTGGATTTGCCCACGCCGCCTTTCCCTGAGAGGACCATGATGACGTGCCTGACATCAACATTAGCCTTCGGGGGGAGGCCGGCCGGCACGTTCTTTACTGATGAGCAGGTTGTTGCAGTCGGGCAGCTGGAGCACTCTTTCTTGCACTCCTCATCTGCCGCCTCTTTTTTTATTGTTTTCTTTGCCATGAAATGCCTCTGATAAATCCAATGTGTACTCTCATCAGTTATTCTTCAGAGACAATAAAGATGTGGAGATAGGGATATGAGCTCCTTGAGGGACTGCGGAACTGCCGGGGCATGAACAGAGGATCTGCACATTTTTTTATATCCTGCCATCTCACCAGTCATGAATGACACTTGGTCAAAAGTTCTGTACTGAGTGCGGTACTGCCCTCGCATCCGGTATGAGGTTCTGCGGGCAGTTTCTGTGGGCAGTGCAGGCATACGGTTCCCTGATCAGTTACACCGGCTGGTTACCGCGTGGGTAAGGATAATGGGGCGATGAGTGACCTGATCGGAGTAGATATACTTCCCGGCAATTTTCAGATTTTAAAAAGAGCATGATACCCGGTTTTATAACTGGGGTTATGTATGGGGAAAAGCATTTCACTTTGATTCTTTTGCCAGCTCTGCATCCCGTAGTTTCCATCACACTTAATACCCAGCGAAGCAGATTCACCGGTAAGATGCCCCGTTCCCGAAAGAGCCGGCGCCTTCCCAGCCCCGGTATCGACTCATCCATTCGCACCATGACTGATAAGCGGGAATCCCTGCTCTCACCTCTCGCCTCGACCTGCGCTGATGCCGTGAGGAGGCACAACAGAAAACCTGAGGATATCCGTACCCCCTACTCCCGGGATGCTGATCGAATCATCCATACAAGGGCTTACACACGGTACATCGACAAGACGCAAGTCTTTTACCTTGTCGAAAACGACCACATCACCCACCGCGTCATCCACGTGCAGATCGTATCAAAGATCGCCCGGACGATCGGGCGTTGCCTGCGGCTGAACGAGGATCTCATTGAAGCGATCGCTCTCGGGCATGATATCGGGCATATCCCGTACGGGCATTTTGGGGAGACTTGCCTATCGGCACTCTGTGAGCAGTACGGGATCGGAAAGTTTTTCCACAACGTGCAGAGCGTTCAGTTCCTCGATCGTATTGAAGACTGTGACCTCACCATGCAGGTACTGGACGGCATCCTCTGCCACAACGGGGAAGCGGATGATGTCAGGATATCCCCTGAACCGTGCAAAAACTGGTTGTCATTTGACAAAAAAGTGCAGGATAATGCAGATGGCAGGCGCACAAAGGCACCAATGACGCTGGAAGGTTGTGTTGTAAAATTTTCTGACACCATCGCCTACATTGGCAGGGATTTGCAGGATGCCCGGGAGGTGGGATTGATCGGGCGTGCAACTCCGCTTCCGCAGGAGTGCAGGGATACTCTTGGTAACTCCAACCGGGAAATCATCAACACACTGATCTACGACCTGCTTGAAAACAGTAACACTGAAGATATTGGTTATATCTCGTACAGTCCGGATGTGGAAAAGGCACTCATTTCCCTGCGTACATTTTCCCGGATCCATATTTATAATAACAAAAAACTCACTTCAGAACGGGAAAAAGTAAGGCAGATGTATGCAACCCTGTTTACGACATGCCTTAATGATGTCCAGGAAGAGTTACGGGATGCAAAAATTTTTACAGATTTTATTGACACCAGCTGGATCAATCAGAACTATCTTCAGTCAGCTACGTCAGCAGAGCTGGTCCGGGACTTTATCGCCGGTATGACCGACCGGTACTTTGCAAAACGATACGAGGAATGTGTGATCCCACGCAGGATTGAGGGAAAATTCTCATAAAAAACCATGATGAGTACTCAGTCATACTTACCCTTAGGCTCAGCCCAACCGGTAAACCCACAGTATATGCACCCGATTCCTTCACAATGATGGCATGGCCTTTTAGGTGCAGAGACAAGGACAACTCCTTTCTTATTGCAGTACAGGCATCCTATTCCACCACAGTGAGCACATGGAGCGGATTCGTAGATCTGTTGTCCGTCTGTCATACTAAAAATCCCCCCTGCCACAACAACTTATCTCGATAACCGTCTAAAAACAGGGTCATTTTTCCTCCTCATCAAGGTACCCATGGAGTGCATCGAGAAGCTCTGCGGATGACTGGTAGCGCTTCACCGGATCTTTTTCAAGACATTTTAGGATAATCTTCTCCGCTACTGCCGCATCAGAATTGAACTCAGACGGGGGAATCGGCTGCTCCCTCAGAATAGCATTTCCTACTTCAACAATACTCTCACCACCAAACGGAACCAAGCCGGTTACCAGTTCGTAGAAGACCACACCCAGCTGATAGATATCAGTCCGTTCATCAGTTCTCCCGAACTCCGAGGGAGAGATCTGTTCGGGAGCGGCATAGGAAAGTGAGAAACCTGCAATACTGGACTTTTTTACCTCATTGGCAAGCACCTTGCTCATCCCCCAGTCGGTGATTTTAGGAACGAAGTCCTTATCGAGAAGGATGTTGTGGGGCTTAATATCCCGGTGGATGAAACCCTGTTCATGGGCATATTTCAGACCGTCCGCAATACCTCTAATAAGGTGTACTGCTTTCCAGATGGGGATTGGTTTCTCGATCGCCTCCAGCGCATCAGGCACATACTCCATCTCAACAAAGGGAATGGGGAGGATATTTACGGCCGTTACTTTTACAATATTGGGGTGTCGCAGGGTCTCCCATGCCGCAATCTCGTTTAAAAAGGATTTCCCGGTCATTTCATCGAAACTTATCGGGATCTTGACAGCAACCATCATTGCATCTGATTTTCGGCGAGCGGAGAAAACCCACGCGATACCGCCTCGTCCGATATATTTAATCTCGGTATATTTGCTCTCCAGTTCATTGGGGAAATAGTTCATTTGTTCCGCTATAGACGTATAAGTCCTGGATGTTCCCGGAACTGCTGTACCTGCTTTGGGGATTGTTGCAGCTGAGCTAATCCGGGAGGGGGAAGTCCTCGAAGTCTTTTGCTGGGGGGTTGCTTCTTTGCTATTAGGGAGAATTTCCTGCTTGCTTTCTTTATACTTTAGCTGCCTGAATATGATCAAAACTACTGCACCTGCGAGCAGCAGCACAATAAGTTCAACCACAAGGAAATCTGTAGGTTGTTCATTAACAGTTTTTTCCGCAGATGTCGGAGGGGTTGAAGAGAGAATCNNTTCTGATTGGATTCAAGGATCGCTTTCGGATTTGCTCCGATCATAATGCCATACGATGTATCCCCGATCCCGTCACCATTTTTATCCTTTCCACGGTAATCACTCCAATAATTACCCATGTAACTCTGTTTATTAAGGCCAAGGTAGGTATACGTAAATGGATCAGGAGAAGACCAGACCGAAATCGCGCTCTTGGAGATTACGTTCTTGGGGTTGTCAAAATTGTTCCGGTAAATCAAGTTTGAGAGGGAATACTTGTCAAGCTCGATCCCGATTGAATTTTTTGATACTATATTTTCTTCAATCAGGTTATTGTTTGAGGCTTCAAGTGCAATTCCGAACTGGCTGCTGTTAGTAATGGTGTTACCATAAATGGTATTCTTCATCGCTGACACGAGAAAAATTCCTTCGGTATTGTTCAGGAAAGTATTGCGTCTGATGGTGTTCATACTGGTCTTGACGCGGATGCCATTGAGTAACTCAATGTTCTGGATGGTAAATCCTTCAACTCTGCAGCCATCGGCAAGAATTTCAATCGCGTTCCCTTTTTTTACCGGATCTATTATTGGGGCCCCACCTCCGCTGTCAACCCCGATAAGATCTATCTTTTTATCGAGCAGGAGATTTTCCCCATAGGTGCCACTTTTCACAAGAATGGTATCCCCTGGAAAAGCCCGGTTAATCGCCGCCTGAATGCTGGTAAATTCGGCACCTGTGGGGGCAACGGTGTATTCAGTGGCATCTGCTGCAGGTATACTTGTAATTGAAATGAGAGTAATGATAACAAGGTAGCAGAAAAGGCGGTGTATCGGAATCATAAGCAGTGAATTTTTTTTCTTGTTGTTTTTTTGTCTTGTTGAATTGAAGTTTTGGTTATTTTTTTCTTCCCTTAAGTGCAGAGAATAGTCTATGCATGTGTTAGTTACCCTGCGGGATGATCATGAGAAGTTTAACACCAAATACTCCTTTTGAGAGCTCAATGAGATCTCCATCATGGATGGAAATACGTGTATTTTTTTCAAGTCGCTTGTTGTTGAGCCTGGTACCTCCCGTGCTCCCACAGTCTTCGATATGCCAACCCTTATTATTACGAAGAAACTTGCCATGGGGTTTTGACACCCGGGTCACCGCCGTATAGCCATCAGAAAAGATGATATCATCGTCAGGAGAAAACGCAGCCAGGTTCTCTGGATCGATCCTGCCAATACGGATTTGATCATGTTTCAGCATGAACACTTTCCCATCGTCAGGACCGCCAAGCACGATGGCTGTGGGAATATTTCCCAGAACCTCTTTGGAAAGGGAGTTTTTTACCTTTTCTAGACGGCGGGAAATCTCGCTTTCCATGATCTGCACCCGCGTGTTGGAAAAGATTCCCAGATTCCTTATGATGGCTTCAAGCCCACCGGGCACAATGGAATATTCCCAGACCGGGTGAATACCCTTGGATGTGGGGGCACCCAGTCCTGCCTCTTTTTTGATCACACCTATACTTAGTAGCTTGTCAAGATGTTTTTTTGTATTTTCATAGCTGGTCTCGATCTCCTTTGAAATGGCACGGACGTCCTGGGGCTTTTTTTCGAGAAATTTCAATATCCTGAGCCGCACGCTACTTGAGAGCACATCGAGATACTCTGATAGTTCTTCTAGTGAATCTGAATCTTCATGAACAATAGTTGTCGGACATTTGTCCGCAGGATTCATTGCACTCCTCCAAGGTTACATCTAATTTGTTTTCCATAACCCTATGGTAAATAGATTATAACGCCGTGACGGTTTATATTCTCTCCCTGTAGTGTCAATCCTTTTTGTTCGTAGAAATAACTCATAGGTTCAATACTTCAACCATTATGATTTTGGGTATTTATCAGGACTTACCTTTAAAGTAGATACTTAGGTGATACACGAAATGTATTCGGGGTGTCGCCGACAATGCACATTGAACCAGATCAAAAGCCCATACTTCAAGACAACAAAGGAACGTTCAAAACAAAATCTCACTCCAGAGTCAGAGGGATCCTCATCCCCTCTGTAATCATACATTAAAAGCAACAAATAATTTTTTTTTAAAAAGAGAAAGGTTTAGTTCTTTTTCATCCTGTAAAGAACACCATACACACCAACAATACCAAGTGCCGCGATCGCAAGGATACCTGCAGAAGGTGATGGAGGTGTATCGGTGGGGTAGGGTGTTGGCATAATAATGGTTTGTTTTGGGGTTGGTATTTTAGTCGGGGTTGTCGTGACTGTTGTTCCTTGGGTAACTTCTGTTGGCATGGTTGTTACTGCAGCAGGAGTGGTGAGCCGGACATTGTCGATATATCCCAATGCGTAAATATTCATCATGCCATAGTCACCCTTGGAGCCCACATATATCCTGTTCATTCCGTTCAGGTTCTCGGCAGTATTCAGGTAATAACTCCAGATCTCCTTTCCGGTTATCTTTTCACTGACCGTCATACTGAGGATCTTGCGATCATCCTCGTATTTTACCGTAACATGGTAGGTTTTGTTTAATTCGTACTTTACCGTCGGTCCGTTATAAGCAGTTGGTCCCATTTCCACTGCCGCATGCTGGCTGTTCACTTCCATCAGCTTACTGCCGGGAGTCACCAGGTGAAGCCACATGATCTGCCCATATTTATCATTGGTAAACATTGAGAGGACATTAGGACTCTTGGATGGATCCATCTCACTTCCGGATAAACCGAACCTGAACGTCGCCCCCTCATCTACTTTGGTGAGGATGAGATCATAATCAAAGGTAAACGAACCTCTCTCATAATCGACAACCGTGTATGCGTAACCGCCAGTACTCGGTTCAATAGAGAAGTGGTACATACCCTGGTTCGGATCCCAGTAATTGGTTGAAGGATTGTTTGTTGTCCAGCGGGGATCTGAACTGAACGAAGTCTGGTAAATTACGTTGACGGAATTATCATCGGAAAGAGCCTGCAGGGATGGGATTAATGCCAGCAGGCTTACAGCAATGATAAGGCACATAACATATTTTCGTATCTTCATAGTGTTTCGTATCTTCATAGGGAACTCTCCGGTTTGATCTTTTGTTATCCTGGTATAAGTCCAACCTGATTTTTCAAAATCCCGCTGTCCAGCGGAACATTCATAATTACTCTGAGGTTGATTAGAATGCCGATATAAATATAGTATACATATGCTGTCCAGCATTGCTTAAAAATATCGAACGTCCCTGGGAAAACCGGATTGTGTATCCAGAAACGGATAATGTTTCTGCGGCTGTTCTCCAAAGTCCGTGAGGGAAAAATCTGGAATCGGGAAAACTCTTCAGGGTTCTTTAAAAGTTTTTATACTTCCCAATCTCCAGAACCAGCCATAATGTAAATTAATTTTTTAGCTTGTCTGAAACGATTGCGTAAACACTATATTTATCTTTAAAATCACGCAATATTAGAGCGCAGAAAAGTGAGGACGCGATAATAGTCTAGCGGTAGGACAGGAGCTTCCCAAGCTTCTAACCCGGGTTCGATCCCCGGTTATCGCATTGGTTATATGATGATGGAACCCGAACGCTGTGCAATACGGATCATCGCGGAGAACCGCAAGGGTGTCTTGCGGGACATCGCAACTATAGTTGCTGAGCACGAAGCAAATATCGTGATGATCAACCAGGAAGTGTTCGATTCCGGACCCTATACAGGAATGGCGGAACTCTATTTTGAATATGATGCTGGTGAGGGGAGCGACCGCGATCGGCTTATTGAGGATTTGAGCAGTATTCCTTCGATCAGGAATGTTAAGGCATACCAGCCGTTCGGCCATATCTTCGGGTCACGGGTCATTATCATTGGCGGTGGAGCGCAGGTTGCGCAGGTTGCACTCGGTGCAGTAAATGAAGCGGACCGGCACAATATCCGTGGTGAGCGGATCTCGGTGGACACCATCCCGCTTGTCGGTGAACGGACACTTGCACTCGCAGTGGATGCCGTTGCACGACTTCCCCGTGCATCCATTCTCGTCCTCGCCGGATCTATTATGGGTGGCGAGATTTCACGGGCAGTCGACAGGGTTCGCGAAGCGGGGATCCCGGTCATTGCACTAAAGATGGCGGGAACGGTACCCGAGCATGCTGACCTTGTCGTCACAGATCCCATCCAGGCCGGCGTTTTTGCGGTGATGCACATCAGCAGCAAGGCAGTCTTTGACATAAATCGCGTCCGCGGACGTGAGTTCTGATGGATATCATCGATAAAGCCGTTTCTGTGCTGATGCATAACGGGACTATCATCTATCCCACAGAAACAATCTACGGTCTTGGCGCCGATGCATTTTCTGATGAGGCAATTTTTAAAGTCTACGAGGCAAAGAAGCGCCCTCTCGGGATGCCCATTTCCGTTGCTGTTTCTGATTTTGATATGCTTGCATTGGTTGGCCGTGTTGAGCCCTTTATGCATGGGTTCATCGAGACATTTCTTCCCGGCCCGGTAACGGTAATTCTTGCCGCACGCAGACTTGTACCGGATATCCTTACCGGGGGTACCGGCATGATCGGCATCAGGATGCCAGCACATGATCTTGCATTGCAGATCATCGAACGGTTCGATGCGCCTATCACTGCGACAAGTGCCAACCTCCATGGCGGTAAAGACCCGCAGGTACCAGAGGAGTGTACAGTACCACACGAGCTTTTTATTGACGGGGGCAGGCTGCCAGGTACTCCCAGCACCGTTGTCGACCTTACGAGAAAAATAATCCTCCGCAAAGGCGCACAGGCAGAAGCGGTCGAAGCGTTCTTTGCAAAACTCTGAGTTTTTTTATGATGCCTCTCCGCCTGCGCGATTTTATTGAGGATGCCGATGGCTGGCTCTATGCAGTATCTACCTACGATAATGATGAGAAAGTTGGCTGTGTTCTCAGATATGTTCCCGATGAAAGTGGCGAACGCGTAAACCCTTCAGGCGCGCGATACAAGAAATATGATTTTGAAGATGCCTACGCGTTCATCGCAAACAATAAACCATACTATTCAAATCTCGTCCAGCGCATCCCGATCCATGATGTAAAAAAGGTGTTAAAACCTGATGTGGAGATTCCACGTATCGCCCATAATCACTTCCGGGTGCAAAAACTGCTCGATCTTTTCAGGCTTCCGCCAAGGACCATCGGCTGCACAGGTTCTCTCCTGTGCGGGCTGGAGAACGAGACTTCGGATATCGACATGGTTGTATACGGCAGGCACTGGTTTACCGCTCAGGCACTGGTCAGGCAGGGAATCCTTAACGGGAAGTTGGAGGGGCTCTCCCCTGATATGTGGCGGAAAGTATACGAGAAGCGTAAACCGGAGATCTCCTATGACCATTTTGTGCTTCACGAGCTGCGGAAATGGAACCGGGGGCAGATAGAGGGCACCTATTTCGACATTCTCTATACACGGTCGTATGATGAACTGAAAAGTGCACCAACAGGAAGAGGAGCCGTAATTGGCAAGATGGATATAGAGGCTAAGGTAACCGATGCGTCCCTTGCATTTGACAGCCCGGCAGTGTATGAAGTGGAGCACGAATCGGTGAGCCGGGTCCTCTCATTCACCCACACCTATAGCGGACAGGCGGTTGCTGGTGAGACGATCGAAGCATGCGGGATCTGCGAGCAGCATGGTAGTGAACACTGGCTGGTTGTGGGGACGACACGCGAGGCACGGGGGGAATATATTATTTCAAAAACGCTTTTGGATCAATAGCTAGAGCAGGTCAGACAACCGCCGTCCACTACTGCTCTCGCACCGCTCCTTGAATTTACACCGGTTGCAGGGAGCGTTGAACGGGTGGAGGGGCATATCTCCTTTGTAGATTGATCGGATTTTGTGCAGGGTGGCAATCACCTGCCTTCGGTCACGGGGCTGGACGGTGTGGAACCGTGATACCCCCTCGGGAATATATTCCACATTTCCTCCAGTCACCTCGTTTCCCGTCATTTCTTCGAGGCAGAACGCAACACATGCAATCCGCAACCGATCTGCCGCATAAGTACCAAACGGCATGGCACCGGCAGCTCGTATGATGGAATATGTGCCATCATCAGCGATGCGATCCAACATACCAACCATACCTTGTTTATCTGAAATCACCCGGACATCTGACTGGACTGCTGGTTTCCACTCAGTTTTATTGCAGGAGGTGATACAGATCTCCAGAAATGATCGAAGGTCAGTATCAATCCTGGGACGAACCGCGAGTACCTCACTCCAGATCATTTCTGAATCGAGAGGATTGCCGAGATGATAGGAGAGCTGTTTGCAGATCACGTACCGGTCGGATTCGGTAATGGGGTCATTTTGTTCGTAATAAAACCGGACCGGGCATGCGGAAACCCGCACCAGAGTCGAGATCGCGACATGTTCCCTCTGTTCCATCAGGATGATTCCTCATACAAGTGTGGGGAACCGGGCTGATTATACTTATTGAATCGATATCTGCCGCACTGTAGCAAGGTGCACCCGGGAAATCCCTGGCCAACGTATTTCATACAAGTAATGCAAATCTGATTATCATGACAGGACAGGAAATATCAGTCAATATCCCCCCCACCCTCGATCCGGTATATAGCAACATGATCCAGATCGCCTATAAGGATGATGAGTTCACGTTTATGTTCCTCCACCAGCTCCCTCAGGTGAACCAGGCACGGGCAAAGGCGATTGTTTCTATCACACCAGCTCACGCAAAAAACCTGCTTGGGGTGCTGACAAAGACCGTTGCTGACTACGAGTCAAAATTTGGTACCATCTCCGCCCCGAAAGAGACGCAGGGTACCGAGAAGGTTTCCACGCTGCGTGGGTATTCCTGAAACACATATTTTATTACAGCACAGGTCGATATTGTGAGGTATTGCGCCGCCGTGGCTTAGCGGCATAGCGGCTGATTCGTAATCAGCAGGTCGAGGGTTCAATTCCCTCCGGCGGCTTTAAACGTTCATGTTGTAATCAATTTAACGTTTTTAAAAAAAAAACGGTATACTATCCCGACACTTTGTTTTCCCGTCGCTTCCCGATCGACTTGAAGGAGATTGACCTGCGGCTACCTGTTAGTTCAAACCCATTACCGGAGTTATGGTTGCCGGAACAGACCGGGAAATAAATATCTGATTTTTATCCGGCAGATGAATGAGGATAAGGAACCGGGACATCGGAGAGAGCGGTGTTGAAGGATAGACCAGGATCTCATATGACTCATAGGGTTCAAGAATATTGTCCTGATCAGCGTATTCGAAAGGCAAAATACCAGTTTTCTTCGTGATGGTCCAGCCGGGTTTTATCATCGGACGACGGGAGTTTTGTAAAAGTGTCTCCGACCCGGATGGACTGACAAAAATCACGGTTATCTTATCGATATCGATGCTCATATCGCTCATGAAAAACGCACGGTAGGAATTAAGCGACAACCTGAACGTTACTGCACCCATCTTCTGTGATTCAGGGATAGAATTACTGACTTCAGTATCACCGATTTTGCCCAAATCAGCTGCATATCCGGTAACATATCCGGCATTTACAGAATTATCTGACATTCTGAGGGGTTGGGCAAAATCTAAGCTCCCATCGAAGACCACCCCGACAATAGGTGCCAAATAGAAGGACAATATGATAGACAGGGCAATAATGAGAGCAGTAATCACTCCATTCATTGATCCGTCACCGGCAAGAAACGCACAATCATTCGCATTTTTAATTTCTGGTCGTGAAGATAAAAAGAGTTCCCTCTTTTGATTCCAGGGATATAAACCCGATCTTTATGATTATTATACCATTCAGGACCATCTCTTACCTACTGAATGAATAATTTTTTTTGGCATAAGGGAATGGCAGGAATTTTAAAAATCGCACTCATCCTGGTAACGGGAGTCCTGGTAATACCACTCGTTATTGGTTTTTACCACAATATTACCCTGACAGAGATTCTCGGACTGGTCGCATCAATCCTCATTCTCCAGCCTTTTGCGGTGGTTGTCGGACTCGGGCTGGGCATCAATCCCTTTCCAATGATGCTCATCATGTGCTCGATCGGACTTTCAGTTATTTTTGTGTTGTTTGGAACCTGCGACATGTTTGCAAACCGGTCAGAATGGCTTTGCCAGCATCTTGAAAAAATCGAAGCGATCACACAAAAATCCGAACTGTTCGGAAAATATGGAATCGTTACACTAATCCCTTTCATCTGGGTACCCGGAGTCGGGCTTTATGGATGCGTGCTGATTGCATGGCTGTTCAAATGGCGGGGAGCACTGGCAGTCACAATACTATTTGCAGCATGGGTTCTTGCGACACTTATTGTCCTGCTGACATCAATCGGGATTTTGGCAGTTATTCAATAAATAAGAAAAATTCAGGAAGAATCTGACTGCCTGCAAGGGGGTTTCCCAGATGCAATTTTTTTACGGTGAGTTCACTCAATCTTTTGCTTTCAGAACAATCCAATTCTTCTCACCAGCTTTTTTGAACCGGAGGAGGACGTACTTTCCTGAAAATTTCGTCCCATGAAGGATGACTTCAATCCGGTCACCGCTCCAGATCAATGGTTCACAGGTTCCGGTATCGCGTATTTTCACGTCACCGGCACCATACTCACCTTCCGGTATTGTGCCTTCAAAACCGATATACTCAATCGGGTGATCTTCCACCGCGATTGCAAGTCGTCGTTCACCGGACTTTTCCGGTAATCCCTTAGGCACCGCCCAGCTCTTCAGCACTCCTTCACGCTCAAACCGTAGATCGAAGTGATGGTGTTTTGAGAAATGTTCGTGGAGGACAAAGCGGGGGTTCTGATTACCGGTCATGATCTCATTTTCTCCCTGCTGTCAGTGACCAGCTTCCTGAGTTCCCGTACTGCGGCTGTGATATCCGGACTCCCCACCACAACAGATATCACCGCCACACCATCCGCTCCTGCCGCTATGACATCGCGCACATTGTCCCGGTTAATCCCACCAATAGCAATGACAGGTACAGATACGTTCCGCCGGATTTCCTGCAGTACACCAAGACCGCGACCGGTTCCTGCATTGTTCTTTGACGCAGTGGAAAATACCGGGCTAAGGGCGAGGTAGTCCGCCCCTTCCTGTTCTGCTATGACCGCCTCATCAACAGTCCCCACTGAGACTCCGATGATGAACCCGGGAGGTGCGATCTGCCGGGCAACTCCTACACGGATGTCGTCCTGACCGAGATGAACACCATCTGCATCGCAGGCAAGCGCCACGTCAAGACGATCATTGACGATGAACAGCGTCCCGGTTTTTCGGGTAATCTCGCGGAGAGTCCATCCGATCCGATTGAGCTCCGGACACCCGCACACCTTGTCTCTTAACTGGATCACATCTGCACCACCGGCGATTGCCCGCCGTGCTATCTCAGCATGGGGCAGACCACCTGCTATCGCCTCATCGGTAATGACATACAGGTCGTACTTCATGATACAACGATTATCGTATACTTATCCTGGCACCAGATGCAAGATCCTCAGGTTTCAATGCAGCCATTTCATCGAACAATGCGATCTTAAACGAATATGGACCCCGTGCACCTGCAGCTGCTTTCTCACCCGCGATCCCAAATGCTGCAAGGGCTGCTGCTGATGCGATGACGGGATCATCAGCTACTGCAGCAAATGCCCCTGTTACGGATGCTGCCATACAACCGGTACCGGAAATACTGCCCATCATCGGATGACCATTTTCAACAAGAAGAATGCGTTTGCCATCGGTTACAATATCAGTTGCACCGCTGATGACTACCGTCAAACCTGCCCGTTTTGAATAGTGTTGGGCTATCTTTACCAGATCTCCGGTTACCCCGTGAGAATCCACTCCTCTCACGTTTGCTTCTGCACCGGCAAGAATCCCAATCTCTCCTGCATTACCCTTGAGAATCGTGATCTTCAGTTCATCAAGCAAACGCTGTGCACTATCGGTCCTGAACCGGGTCGCACCAGCTCCTACGGGATCAAGAATAATCGGGATCCGCCGATCGTTTGCCATCCCTCCCGCAAGCAACATGGATTCTATCTGTCCTTTGTTGAGCGTACCGATATTGAGGACAAGGGCACCGGCGAATGTGACCATCTCACAAACCTCCTCTGGAGCATCCGCCATGACTGGCGCGGCACCTAAAGAGATCGTGATATTGGCACAGTCATTGACCGTGACATAATTGGTGATATGGTGGACGAGCGGGCGCTTCTCCCGCACAAGGGCGAACAGATCAGAGATTGCTTTGTTTTTCATCGGGATTCTCCAGTATTTTAAATTTTATTATGTGTGAAGGGAAATCAAAGAATATTTTTGAGGGGGGATTATTAAATTGTTCCAGCGCCAGGTGCAGGGACATAAGGAAAACCAGTGTAGTGATTTGACACCGTGTTCCGGTCACCGCGTGAGTTCCTGGAGTGTCGCGATGAGCATATCAATTTCGTGCTCTGTGGTATAGAGCGCAAGACTCGCCCGCACGGTTCCTTCAGATAATCCGAGCTGTTCCATAAGCGGCTGGCAGCAGTGGTGCCCGGATCGCACCATGATGTCCGCAGACTCATCGAGCTGCTGCGCAACTTCATGCGGATGGATTCCATCTATGGTGAACGAGACAACACCGATGCGGGGAACTGGTTTTTCAGGTGCATAGACATGAACCCGTTTGATCTGGGCAAGCCCGTCAATCAACCGTTCTGTAAGCGCTTCTTCGTAGATCTGGATCTTTTCCATGCCAATTTTCTGGAGATACTCAGCAGCAACTCCAAGACCGATTCCCCCGCCAATGTTGGGAGTTCCGGCTTCGTATTTCTGGTAGCCTTCTGCGGTTGTGAAGCCCGTCCCGGTAACCGTTTCGACCATCCCACCACCGTATTGTACTGGTTCAAGCACAGGCTTTTTCATCCAGAGGACACCGGTACCGGTAGGCCCGAGCATCTTATGACCGGAAAAAGCAAAAAAGTCACAGCCCAGACGGGCAACATTGACCGGCATGTGAGGTACTGATTGGGCGCCATCAACCAGCAGCAGGAGGCCCTTTTCATGGCAGATCTCTGCAATTTCTGAAATCGGTGTAACCACACCGGTAACGTTCGAAGCATGAGAAATTGCGATGAGCCGGGTGGATGGTGTGATTGCACTTTTCAGTGCATCAAGGTCAATTGAATAGTCGGCGTTAATACCGATGACATCCAGCCCCACACCCTGTCTGGCGAGATTCCTCCACGGCAGCAGGTTTGAGTGATGCTCGACAATGGTAGTGATTACACGGTCTCCGGATTTCCAGACAAGCCCCTGCGCAACCATGTTGATTGCTTCAGTGGTATTTTTGGTAAAAACCGTGACTCCATCGTTACCTCCAATGAACTGCGCGACTTTGTCGTGGGCGTGCCAGTAACGCTGTGAGGCAATCTGGGTGAAACGATGTATACCCCTTCCGACATTTGCACGATAGCGGTGTTCAAACTCGACCATTGCTTCAATAACAGGCTCTGGGGAAAAGCTTGTTGCTGCGTTGTCGAGGTAAATGATGTCTCCGAGAATCGGGAAATCCTTACGGATCTCGTTAACCGCAAATCCTGTAACATCCTGTTTTTTCATTTTCGTTTCCATACTTTTTCCTGCCTTCTTTTCAACCGTCACCCGAGGTACCCGTACCGGCCCAACCCGCAACGTATAATCATCATTGATGAGGATGCCCCTTGATTTGCACAATTCTCTCATCTTCGGGGGCAATGCACGCCAACGCCAGAGACCCCATGTACAAAAAGCCCCCGGAAGTCCTTTTTTATCTGCCCATGTTTCGAGGAATGCATCCCAACGCCTGGCAAACTCTGGCTGAATAATCCGGAGTTCTTCATACTCGCTTTCAAGCATCGCGGGGCAAAGGTAGCACCCGATGCGTTCAAGCCCTTTATCGTAGAGCGGATTAATTTCCGCCTTCTGCCACCAGAGGTAGAGGAACACCTCAAGCGCCCGCCAGTTCCTTATCGGGGAGAGGTTGAGCTGAAGCGGATTGGCCGGGTTCTGGCTCGTCTCGTCAAGGTCAGCCCGGTTCCATGATTCATACCAGCGGTTCCCCTGCACGGTGACACAAGGCCCAACCCCGGCAAGGTAGATCTTAAGCGGGTGTAATTTCAGCAGTTTGCAGCACCATCGATTATCCTTTCCTGGCGGGCCCGCCTTCTCCACTGCCTGCCAGAAGTCTCCTGCTTTCTGGATGACCTCGACTCCCTGAGATTGTACGAATGCCACAGTTTCGGGAAATTCGATACCGGTGTCAATGAAGAACGCTTTAGTCACGCCGGCTTTTCGCGCAAGATGGAGAACTGCGGTGCTGTCCTTACCCCCGGAGAACGAGACATTTGCAGTCGGTCGGTCATTGATGTGCTGTTTAATGGTACGAATTGCATTCCGTTCCAGGTTTTTAAGGTGATACCGATTCTTTTCGATTGCCACATCCCAGCCGGGATTTGGCGGTGTTCGGGGAACAACGGCAATGAGCTCTTTGACTTTAATCGAGCCATCTTTGACCATACCGGTCCCGAACCGGTTTTTATATTTCACAATCACCATGCCGTCAGGAGCCGGGATTTTGAGGGGGATCCTTTTACCACCAATCCGTCCCTGTTCTTTCCTGGCATCGGTCTGGAGGTCGAGATCCACGATACCCTGCTTTACATGCGGCAGGATATACGGGAGCGCTTCCGGCGCGATATCAAGACTGAATTTTCTCGTTACAGGATCAAATGTGAGCCAGCCGAACCGTTCGCCGTGCATGATCACCAGATCCGCACGATCAACACCGCCGGTTTTGTTCAGGAGAAGAATTTTTGCGAGCGGGACGGTGCCAAACCGCTCGCACACAAGTTTTTTGATACGGGCATCGTCCGCTGCAAGTGCCGGGCGTACGTCATAGGGCTGGAGGAGCTCGATCTTTTTCCCCTCCTTGCCACATGCACAGCTCTTTGCAATCAGCGGGACATTGCAGTTCTCGCACCAGTAGAGGATCTTTTTTACCGGCGGCTCGCGTAACACACACATTGATTGCGCGCTTCAGGAGATAAGAGAAACGATCGGGGAAGATTTTCCGTTGGGGGATTCTCACCCGAATAATGAATCACGGAATATGAACAACGATCTGCACCGGGAGATTTTTTGACGCTAAAGTATATACGAATGGAATCCTGAAGGAAGATTGGTGAAGGTACCATGGTGAAATTAACCGCAGAGATGAAAGAGGCATTCAGGAAGATGAAGATTTTCCCGGTTGCCACTGCAACAAAGGATGGGACGCCAAACGTAATCCCCCTCGGGATTGCCGAGCTCGTGAGCGATGACACTGTCTGGTTTGTGGACAATTATATGAACAAGACGCTTTCCAACCTGAGAACCAATCCCAGGATCGCGTTTTATCTCTGGGGGCCGGAGATCAAGGGTTGTTACCAGGTCAAGGGTGTGGCTGCTATCAAGACAAGCGGCAAAGAGTACGAGGAGATGAAGGCAAAGATGAACATAAAGAATCCGGCGCTCCCGGCACGTTCCCTCGTCGTCGTGAAGATCACAGAGATCTTCGAATGCAAGCCCGGCCCGACAGCAGGTGCAAAAATTCTCTGATCTTTTTATTTTTTATTCGCTAACCGTTAGGCAATACGAGGGATTTTTCGGGGCTCTGCCGGTCGATCGGTTCATAGTATAACGTAATGAATACCCGATGAAATCCAAAAAAAATATCGTAGATTGACTGCTTTTACTTCGACTTTTACTTCAAACCGGGCTTTGAACCCGGAGCAGCTGCTACCACTTTGAGCGATTCGGTAATTTCGGGGAGTAATTCAGCCGGTATCCCGATCACCATATCTCCATCGTCTATACCGGAAAACTTCCGTGAGCCATCGCATCCCAGTGAGAAGTTCACCTGCCCGTTTAAGTATGTCTGGGCGCATGCATCGGAACATACCGACTGGATCCCAGCAAATTCCGCGTTGATCCGCCCGCCAACCCGGAACAACACGCTTTGGGCGAATTTCAGCATCGCCCACGGACTCGCAACAATAAGGACAACCTGCGGATCAAACGGTGTCTTCTCCAAGGGGGCATAGAGTGTGGCATACGTTTCAAGGGTCTTGAGGTGTGGAACGCGGTCGATGGTCCGCTTACAAGCAGCGGAACTTTCGAATTTTCCCAGTTTAAAGTAAAAGTCACCTGTCTTCAGGCTGTCGGTTATTTCCCTGAGACCCAGCGCCCATGCACCACCATTGCATTCATGCTTGCCGGCCGTTGAAAAAAAGATCCGCCCTTCTTTGCGCGCCAGGCCAACCATGGAGCAGTGCCGGATGGTCTTGTCGAGCTCCTGCATTCCTGCGGGAATGTCTTCTTTCTTTGTCGCAAACCTGAATGCCACGGGGGATCCGGAAAGCTTCAGGTATTTTTTCAGGGTCTCGGATGCCTCAGCATAATTGATCGGGATTTTCATAGCTGTTGTCATACGCTTAACCTCAAACGTCCTCTGCGTAAAGGATTCTACATCTAGACCATGTGACGGGAATTATTTAAACATAGTGACTGTTCCGGAAAGGTTTTTTTAAGATTGCCTTCCGGCCTTTGTGGGCAGGTCAGGAATTCACAGGAGGTTACTCTCGAATACTGATAATTTGCACCGGGCAGAGATCTGAAGATTCCTGTGCACAGGCTTCAAGCTCCTCTGTGGGTGTTCCCTCAGCAATATTGCCATTAATCCGGTATTTTTCGATGATCCGGCTGAAAGAGTCATCCGGGTCCTGCTCAAACAATCGCGGGCAGGTTTCCCAGCATGAACCGCAGCTCACACAGGTCGCACGTTCAATAATCACGTTCAGGGGTATTCTCCTTGATTACTGGTGCATAGTAAAGCCGATACAATATAGATATCTGTCATACTGACAAGCTGTCTTTTTGTGAAGCGGGTAACATTACTACACTGCGGATTTTAGCACCCGAACTGGTGCAAACCCTCACATCTCCACAATGATAGAGATCTTCAGGTGAGCGAATGGATTTTGGAACGATGCTGGATGATGCCTTTGCTTATACAAAGCAGGGTGTTTTTGAAAATGCGAACAGATGGCTAAAACTGATCATTGCGATCCTATGCCTGGGTATTCCCATGAACGGATATGTCATGCGGATTTACCGGGGTGAACACCCTGCACCGGAGGTTGATAACTGGGGAACCCTGTTCGTTGACGGCCTGAAGCTGATGATTGTTGGACTCATCTATACGATCCCTGTTTTTATCATCTGGGCGATTGCGTATGGCAGTATATTCCTAGCGGTATTGTCAGGTAGTACTGGTCATATGGACTCCGCCATGGTGTCAGGATGGACACCCCACATTGGGCTTGTGCTGCTCATGTATCTGGTTGAGATCGTTCTCGGGCTGATTGTACCCGTTGCATCCATCCGGTTTGCCAGAACCAATAATTTTTCAGAAGCCTTCAACTTCAGTGCAATCCTTGCAACCATTAAGAAAATCGGCTGGATCAACTATATCCTTGCTCTCGTCCTTATTGCGCTGATTATCGGAATTCCGATCGCAATCCTTGTCTTTGGTTTCATCCTGCTGGGGGGGATCATAATGTTCATGTTCAAAGTCAGCACCATTGCAATCCTCGGCTTTATTATCGCACTGGTCATCATAATCCTGACCCTGGCACCGCTTTTTACCGTCTTCCAGGCCCGGTATATGACACGGGTGTATGACAGCGCTGTACCTGAAGGATAATTTTTTTAAACAGTTTTTTTTGATAACCATTCTGGCAATAATCACAAAACCGTTATTGGATCATCCTTTTGTATGTACCCAGGACTCCACCAGAGCGTTGCCGTCTTACCCGGGGATTATACTGCACCGGGATTTTTTATCATCAATGTACCTTTCCCCCGGTTTGCTACGTCGCCTTTGTACACATCTGCGGTGATCTTCCATTCAGGAAGCACCCGCTTGTCGATCTTTTCAAATGTGGGAATCATGTCATGAACCGTTCCAAGAATCACGCATGAACCCTCCTTCATGTTCGCGCAGGGACGGGTGGCATCCCCTTCGATAGTCAGCTGTCCACCCCGCATCTCTACACCGGGGAAATCTCCGGTGCTGCCATGGATATGCACCTCACCACCTGCAAGATATTCAGCACAGAAATCTCCGGCATTACCAAACACCTCCACTTTACCTCCCTGCATCCCTTTCTTCTCACCCCGGTATCCTGTTGCACAATAATGGCCGGCATTGCCCCGGCAGAGAATCGTCCCGCCCCGCATTTCGCGCCCGAGCCACGAATCGGCATTGCCAAGGATCTCGATCGTCCCGCCGCTCATGAAGTTCCCGCAGTGCATGCCGATGTCCCCTTCAATCACGATATTGCCGGTGTCCATGTATTCCCCGACGCGCTTTATCCGCGAAGTATCTCCTTTGAGCACAACTTCGATATTTTCCGGGGAGACGGCTGTCCCTTCGACAAAGATCCAGAATAGTTCGGAGAGCGTGCGTTCCTTGTTACCCTCGAACACCACAAGGTCTGTACCTTTCAGGAAATTGCGGGGGATAATCGCTTCTGCTTCGATCGGGAGGTTGGGCTTACTGCGCACCTTGCTCTCGAGGATCACTCTCATGTAAATGCCTCCGTCTCTATGCACCGCCCGCGGGGGAGGTACACGTCCTGCACCGGGTAATTGCTCATTCTCACGGTGTAGAACTGCTCAAATCTCTTGATAAATTCTGGATCGTTCTCCATTCTGAGATCCTCTGGTACCTTCGCATTCACCCAGAAAGTAGCGTTTGCACCATCAACAATGATCTCCCCGTCCCGCGATACCACACGCCCCCGCTTGATCGTGAAGCGGGTCTTCTGGAACCCTTCCACTACTTTGCGGTATTCCCGTGCAGGGTCTACGGAATCCGTCCGGATCGGGTAGATGGCAATATCGGCTTCCGCACCGATTCCCAAGTGTCCTTTGCCCTGGTTGATGATGCCCAGTGCCTTTGCCTGCCCTGCCCGGGTCATGACTGCAATATCATGCCAGTCCATCTCCCGCTCAAGAGCACAGAGTGATGTCCTCCCCTCAGTGTCAGCATGGAGCGTAGCACATTCCTCATCACGGTACCGCTTGCTCATCAGGAGCCCGATCACTTCCGGGTACTTCACGAAGGGAGCGCCATTGGGATTGTCCGTTTCGAGCAGGCACTGCCATGGACTTTTTGTGAGAAGCGCCAGTTCAAGACCGATTGCCCACATTATGCAGTTGACCGCACTCTTCTTGGAGTACGTTACCGGTATGATACCGGATCCTGTTTCCAGCTCCACATCATGGTTGCTCCACTTGTTATGGTGAAGGCAGTGCAGATTAAACTCCATAGGGCCGTCAGCGGTCATGGTCATGGTCCGGCAGAACATGATCTGGCCCATGTCCATGACAATCTGGGGTTTGCTATTGACCGAACGTGTAATTTCTTCTGCCTTTGAACAGATGTTGCGCCATGTCCCGCCACCGTATGCGTGGAACTGCACATGGGTGGCATACAGGGTCTGGCGGTTGGGATTTACGTCGGGTACGAGATCAAACGTGTCGAGCGTGGTCTGGTAATTCCCAGGCTTTCCGAGGTTATTGCAGTGCAGGTGGACCGAATGGGGGAGCTTGAGGAGTTCGTTTGCCTGGATCATGGTGGTAATGATCTCGGCAGGCGTCACATCAAAATGCGGGACCATTTCATGGATGCTGGTTACGTCCTCACCCCAGCCCCATGCCTCGGTTCCGCCAGGGTTGGTGAGTTTGATCGCGTAGCCTTTGACCGCGTTGAGCGTCCAGCCGACAATAGCAGCTGCCTTCTTTATGTTCTTCTCCCGTACGGCATCCATGACTGCCCAGTTGCCGTCGAAAAGGGTGTTTGCCAGCATGTCCTGGTGGGGGGTCGCCGTAAACTCTTCATGGGTGTGCCGGGCTTCAAGCGGTGCCATTGCACCTTCGAGCAGGGTCGTATAGCCCATGGCGCTGTACCGGTAGCTGTTCCCGAATGTAGTGGGGACGTAGTAACCGCTCGTTACATGCATCTTTCCGCGCCGCTGCGTCCTTCCCGCCCGCATATCCTCGGGGCTCATGTACCTCCCGAAGTTCACCTTGGTACCGCAGACATGGGTATGTGAGTCAATGCCACCGGGAAGCGTGAGGCACCGATGGGCATCAATCACCTCTGCCCGATCGGAAACTGATTCCACGATCCGACCGTCCCGGATCGCGATGTCCATGATATCACCGTTGATACCCCGGATTGGGTCAATGACGCAGGCGTTTTTCACCAACAACTCAGTCATGGTCCCATCCCCCCCCGTTTAGGCGGTCATAGATCTTTTTTAAGAGTTCTGCGTCATCGGGATACCCGCGTTCAATCACTTTTTTCAACCGTATGGGCACCCCGTCCATCCGGTACGCTGTTCCTGCGGCGTCAATGCCCGCTGCAGTGCAGGGAATATGAATGCGGGAGAGGGCGGTTGTGGCATTCACATGCGG
The DNA here is from genome assembly GCA_003141335.1 of Methanoregula sp. Taxonomy (GTDB): domain Archaea; phylum Halobacteriota; class Methanomicrobia; order Methanomicrobiales; family Methanospirillaceae; genus Methanoregula. The sequence goes on from PLLR01000026.1 coordinate 40,235, forward strand.
ATCAATAATCACTGTTGGAATTTTTGCCAGGTGGGCAGCAGCAAGCCGGGGAAAGTTTGCTCCCGGGTCACTTGCCACGATAAGTGCGGCATCGCATTCACCCCTCCGCAGGATGTCAACAGCGGTCGTTTCACCCGGGTTGTAGAATGCAATGCCCCGGGCAAAATCGACAGCGAAGGGATACCCGGTCATCCACGTGAATACTTCATTGGAACCATAGACATTCCCGTGCCCCCTCATGGGTGAGATGACAAATTTCGTATGCCGGTTGAGTTCATCGGTGAGTTCAATGGCGTTCCTGACATTCTTGTATTTCCCCCGGCTCATGGTCAGCCCGAGACCGAAAAAGATCGCCCCGAACTTTGCGTTTTTGCAGATCCCGGCAACCCGGATCAGCTGCTCTTTTGCAATACCGGCAACTTTTTTGGGGATGACTGACTCTTTCCCCCTCACGATTGCCCTCAGGGCGGAAAGAACGGCATAATCGCCTCCGGGTTCAACCTGCAGGAATTCATCGGCAATATTGGTGGTGTCATTCCTGCGGGTATCAACAACGATAACCGTGCGTTCCCGCTGTGCCTCCGGAACAAAGAAGCCCGTAGCAAACGTAGTATACCTGCTCATGTGGCGGGGATGTGCCTCAATCGGGTTGCATCCCCAGTAGATGATCACATCAGCCCGGTTTTTTACCTGCCCGAGAGTACAGCCGGGATGGCCAACTTCCTGGATTGCAAGGATGGACGGGCCATGGCAGACGGTGCTCGTATTGTCGATAACCGCTCCGATCAGCTCAGCTATATGCACACCCACGCTCTGGGCTTCCCCGTGGGTGCTGCTCCACCCGTACAAGAGGGGCCTGTCTGCTTCTTTTAGGATATCTGCGGTCTCTTTAATCGCCTCATCGTACGAGATATCCTCCCAGCCGGTTTTGGTGCGCCGGATGGGGGTTGGCAGCCGGGTATCATTCATGAACGTTGCCTCGGCAAGGGAGCAGCCGTTCTGCACCCGCACGACCCTGTCTCCCTCAACCTCAAGTTCGAGGTCATCGCAGAGACAACCGCAGAACGGGCAGACCACATCACTGACGATCATAGCGCAGCCCCCCGATCTCTTCCATCAGTTCTCCGACACTCCGTATCGGCTCTTCGGTCGGCTCCACGTCTACGGACTGGCTTTTGAAGTCCGGCATGCCGGTGCCATGGGTTTCTGAGGAAATGATATGGTTGGCATACGGACCGATCGTCACAAAAATCTCACCCCGTGTTACGCCCTCTGCTGAACGGGCGCTCAGTACGACATGACCGGTAGGGGAGGTGATTCCGACCCTTGCTCCGTTCTCGATACCCAGTATCATCATATCCACAGGATTGAGGAAACAGGCAGAAGCAACGGCACGGTACGTATCCGATCCCTTATGTTCGACTGCTATTCCCTGCGGGACGGTGCGCCCGGTATTGAGGATGCACTTCACTGCGATCCCTCCTGCACGGGCTGCTGGTATCCTTCAAGGATCCGGGCAATCCGGATGGCACCTGTCGGGCAACTGACTTCGCAGGTCTTGCAGCCTGTGCATTTATCCTCATGGATTACCACAATATCCCCTTCCTGCACCCGCATGATCACCTCATCGTTCGACGAATGCCCGCCTGCTCCCATCTGGGCGTCGATCCCCTTGTTGACCGGGCAGGCTGTGCAGCAGTTCCCGCAACCCGTGCAGAGTTCGAGGTCTATAGCGATGCGGAACGAAAAGAGCAGTGATGTCCCTTCGCGCTCCATAGTCTCAAGGATCCTCCCGCTTTTCAGCACCCCGTTCGGGCATGCCTCCACGCAGAGCCCGCAGCGGATGCAGTGCCCTTTATGGATCCGGGGCATCCAGCCGTCGCCGGCATGCACAACCTCAATCGCTCCCGGCGCCGGACAGGCCATCATACAGAAGAGAGCATGCTGGCAGGTCTTTCCGGTCGGTTCCGGAAATCCCCGGAAGTGTGAGGGGGTTACCAGCGGGGCGGTCTTTGCAAACAGGAACTTTTTAATCCACTCCGTGCGGGCGAATTCTTTCAGGTACCAGATCAGCGAAAGCCCCATGTTACCGCTCCGTACACGCGATACAGGGATCTGCAGAAACAAACGTCGATGTGACATCGGCTATCGAATCTGCCCCTATGATCATCTCGTGGCAGCAGGCCTCGATGTTCATGATGGACGGGGTCTGTATCTGGATATCAACGATCCGACCGAACTCGTCGCTCTTAATAAAGTACGTCAGCTCTCCGCGGGGCGCCTCGCCGCTGTATCTCGTCTCTCCCGCTTTGCAGACACCGCCGCCCCGTATGACTCCTGCGGGGAGATCCTGCAGGCATTTCCTGATAAGGCCGATGCTCTGGAAGACCTCATCGAACCGGACCATCACCCGCGCAAAGTTATCGCAATCCGTACGGCTGACCGGCACAAACCCGAGTTGCCGGTAGGTTGGATGGTTGAGCCGGCAGTCAGCTGTAATCCCGCTTGCCCGTGCGGTTGGGCCGACAACATGGGCCCGCTGTGCTGCTTCCTGCGTGAGGATCCCGACACCCCGGCTGCGCAGTGCGATCATCGGACCTTCGGCAAACATCCCCGAATACCTGCGCAGATCCCGCTCGATCCGGTCGAGCGATGCTTGTAACAATTCTGCATCATTGCGGGGAATATCACACCGGACACCCCCGGGAATTATGTAGGCACACGTTACACGGGCACCGGTCAGGCGTTCAAGCTGATCCATCACCTGCTCCCGCAGGTCGAGCAGGTACATCCCCAGTGTCTCGTGCTCGATGGTGTAGCAGTACGAGAAGTTGGCAAGAAGGTGACTCTGCATCCGGTCAAGTTCATTAACGATCACGCGGAGATATGCGGCGCGTGGTGGGACGGAAATACCGCTGATCTGTTCCATTGCCTCGATAAAGACCATATTATGGATGACTGAGCAGATCCCGCAGACACGTTCTGCAAGGAACATGACTTCCTGCCACGGGCGACCTTTCATGATCCGCTCGATCCCCTTCTTCATGTATCCAAGCTCCACTTCGGCACCGACAATGCGTTCGCCTTTTGCCTCGCACTTGAGCCGGGCCGGTTCTTTAAAGCATGGATGAATGGGGCCCAGAGGAATATTGACATCCACCGTCCGCTTCATGGGTGACTTTCCTCCCAGTTGGCAAAGACCGAATCACGCACAGAAAGGATCGCCTGAAGGATCTCGGTGGGTCGGGGTGGGCAGCCCGGTACTTCTGCTGCGATCGGGATATGCTTTTTTACCGGCGGGTCAACAAAGGATCCCCTGCGATTGAACAGGCACCCGGAGATCGGGCAGTTGCCGATGGCAACTGCTGCTTTGGGATCGGGAATCTTCTCCCAGACCATGGCAAGTTTCTCCTCCCATCCGGGGGTATAGGCACCAATGACAAGGAGGACATCTGCCTCCCGCGGGTTATTGTGGACAAAGATACCGTACTGTTCGATGTCGTAGCGGGGTGCTAAGCAGGCAAGCACCTCGATATCGCAGCCATTGCAGGAGCCGACATCAACATATGCCACATGGATTGAGCGTGCCCTGACCATGTTTTTTATCCGCTGGAGAAGGGTCATCTTCGCAATTCCTCCCGTATCCTTTCCCTGCCATACGCAATGGCATCTTCCATGGCAGTACCTGCACGTACACGGTCGCTTACTGCATGGAAAATGGATTCCATTGCGGCACCGGACATAATCTGGAGATACAGGGTATATTTTTCCCGTCCCAGTACCAGTGCAACCGGATCATCCTGATCAGCATGAGCATCAGCCATTTCAACTCTGGCCGGGAGGTTTTCCAGCAGGATCATGTCAAAATGCTCGATCAGGTATCTTCGTAATTCCTGGACCGGGATATCCAGTTCCGTTGCGATCTGACGCACCAGAATATCATGCCGATAAGCAACGAGAATCCGGTATTTCTGGGGCACAAGATCTTTCTCATACAGGTAGGTGGTCACAGAACCCCCCCGAACTTCAGCAGAGCGTAGACCATGAACAGCAGCACTGCGGCCCAGAGCGCAACTATCTCCGACATATGGAGCCGGTGTTCATCGTGGATCAGATAATAGGCTGTGGCAATGGCGAGGACAATTGCAACAACAATTCCTTCAGACCAGATTGCCGGCCGGTCGAGGATCTGGGCGATGCTGATAAGAATATACATTGCCCCCCCGAAGAGAATTGCTTCGCGGATCATGGATGCACCACCACCAGAACAACCGCTGCATAGACCAGCATCAGACCGGTTACCATCATCTGGATGGTCACCGAATCGAAGGGGGACATCATCGGGGTGATCGCACAGGAAAAGGCGAGGAGCACAATAAGGACGATCATACCTGCCAGGAGCCAGGGCAGGGTCAGCGGCCCGATAAATACGGTAAGGAAGACAGCGAGCAGGACATAGGTTTTCAGACCATTGCAAACCTCGAGCCCGGCGCGCCAGATACCGAAATGTTCGGTCTTGTACCCGCTCACCAGTTCCTTTGCCTCAACTATGGAAAAGGGGCCAAAGGGCATTTTGGAGAGAATTACCAGAAACATTGCGCATGCTGCGGGAAATGCAGTAACGAGCAGTGGGCCGGATACCTGCTGGTACTGCATGATGGAAGAGAGATCCAACGAGTGCGTGAAGACAGCGATCACCGCAACACTGACAAAGAGGGGAATCTCCGATGCTGCTGAGATGACCGACCTGACACCGCCATACTTACCATAGGGCGATCCCGAAGAGAGCCCAAAACCGTGTTCTACGATCTTGTGGAGCATATAGATCCCCAGAATGACCAGCAGGCTCCCGCCACTGACCAGCACATAAAATGCTGCAGACCAGATACCGATGGCGATCAGCACAACACCGACAAAGAGAGTCGGACTCGCGGTTATGGGAACCCAGGTAGTCTTGAAGGAGAACTTGAGCATATGCAGGATCTCCTGCCATATTGGCGGCCCGGGCCGGCGCTGGATCCGGGCGATCAGTTTCCGATGGATCCCAAGGAGGAGCAGGCCAAAGAGCGTGGCAAGGACAAGTTCTGCGATCATATCAGTACCCGATGAAAGGTATGTCACCTCCAGATTGTCCTGCCATCCACCAGAAAAAGAGCGCTAAGACCGTGACGGGGAATGCCACGACAAGCAGGGCTGCACAGACAGGGAACGGTATCAATCCCGTGTAGTATAAGCCCGATGAGATCATGCAGGTACCCGCACCCGCCCAGAAAATCCGTGCTGCCGTCGTTTTCTTCATTCTCATCACCCCAGCATTACAACCTCAACAACCCGCAAAAAGATCAGGAGCGAGGAGAGCGAGCACATGATCACGTAAGGAGCTCCCGGGGCGCGGAACATCTCTGCTTTTGCCGCGTAGAACGGGGCCATTCCCTCACCAATCACCCCGATCACGAGCATCGCCTTTGCTATCAGCGGAACAGTAGGTAGTGTACCATTCATCAGCTCAATCATAGAGAGCGAGCCGGTCGCCGCTGCGTAGACTGCTGCACCCGCAAAGAGGGGGACCGTTGCCGCGAGAGCAACAAGCCCGTACTGGTACGCGGCATCCTGCACGTGCGGGCTTTTTACTGCAGCGACAATGCCGACGTTGGTAATCCCGACCATTGCGGTGAAGAGGGTGAAATTGAAGATATCCCCGGTCACCATCGCACCCATCGAGGCAAGACCGCAGGCGATCGCCATGAAGCGCCGGAACCGCATTTCAGAAATACTTATATCCTTTGCCCGGTATGCATCCCCACCGAAGGCGATGTCTACCTGTTTTTCCGGACGGCTGATTATGACGAGGACAGTAAATGTCAGCGCAAGGAGAAAGAGCGTGATTGTGTAAGGTGTGAAGTACACGAGTTCATCGCCGAACTCGAGGATATAGTAGGGTATGCCACCGATGCTAGTCACGGTGATCACCCCACATGGTACCCACAAGGGACATCTTGACGGTCACCTTGAGTACTATACCTACGGCAGCACCCATAAGAGCGATGAACCAGTATTGCGGGAGGAACATAAAAACAAAGAAAGCAAAGATCCAGATTGCCCATGAGATGCCGCTTGCCATCTCGAGCATATTCAGGTTCTCCTTGTATCCCCGTGACATGAAGTAGAACACAAGCCCGAGCCCGGCGACACCTCCTCCGGTAAATCCTGACAACAGCAACCCGTACACGACAAGAAATACCGAGATTATCATCGGTGCGTCCGCCATTTGGATCACCTCAATGTTCAGTCCCTTAACCGGTCGTTCTTTTAATCGTTCCTTGGTGATGTAGATCTGGGAAAGGGCAAGGAGTTCTGCAATCCCTACGGTCAGCCCGGGGAGGACGAGCGCCTCGGCAAGGTCAGTGCCCAGCAGGGCAATTACACCCAGTGTCGTGATCTCAACAAGGTCAAGGAGCAGCAACCGGTGCAGGTCATCGGTCTCGATGGCAAGTGCCACAAACCCGATCACCCCGGAGATCATGACAATCAGCAACCCGACGTTGTACTGCCCCCACATCATCCCACCTTCCGGTAAAGGAATGAAGCGATCGCAAACGCGATCAGCAATATCGTTGGTTCCACTACGGTATCGAGCCCGCGGGTATTATAGAGGATTTCGTCAATGATGCCCCCCGGGTGGGCAACAATCGTTGTCCCGAGGTGCTGTGTCGTTTGAGCAAGGTAGAAGGAGAATGGGGTGAGATACGAAGTTACCAGTCCGGCAGTAGGCGAGTTCTCAGGGTATTGGGCATGGATCGTGACCTGGGTAAATGGCGGCCCTCCACGATCGTACGGGTCAAGGGTGCTATTGCGGTCTATTGTCTTGGGGTAAAGCTGGTTTTGTTGGTAGCTGAGAGGCAGCATCAGAATGCCAGCGAGAAAAATAATGGCGCAGGCACCCGCAAAGAGCGGCACGATATTTTCATAGTTGCACAGGAAGTGTGAGATCCGCCGTATCATCCAATACCCTCCTTCTTCTGCATAACGCGTACGAAGATATATGTTGAGAGAACGGATACTGCAGCGAAGGTAAAAAGCGCGAGTGCCTCATTATAATGAAGCATGACCAGCAGTAGTCCCCATCCCGGGATCTCCAGGTTGATCAGCTGAGTCAGGTAATTTTTTGGCCGGGGGAAGGCAGCGGCGATAGTTCCTGCGAACAGGACAAGAAGCCCTATAACGAATTCCGGGGTGTAGAGTTCCGCGGTCAAACCTGCACCCTCCGGCAGACCATCAGGGTAAATATCGTAGAGAGCGGTGCAATGAGCGCAATGGCTATGGCAACGTCAAGAAAACCCCGTTCAACTATGAAGGGGAAAACTCCTGCGATAAGAACCGAAAGCGAAATAAGTTTGTCGAAAGGGTCACGGTTGAAAATTGCCGCAGTCATGCCTGTCAGGATGAGTATAACTGACGCAATCATCACGATATCATTCATGGTCTTTTGAGGCCCCCTGCCCATGTGCTTGCAATTGCATTTGATTCCAGCGTAGATCCGACAAAATACGCAGCTGCTGCTGCGATGGTGAGTGGGTGTGGTAACAGGAGTGCAATAATCCCGGTAACAGCAAACGAGACCACATTCAGAAAGGGGAGTTTGCGCATGCTATTCCGCTCGGTAATAACCCGCAGTGCTGCATACACCGCAATTACTGCACATATATAGAGTGCGATCATGTGCACCCCCGCAACAACCGGCACCTGATCTTCCAGAGCCACGCAATAAGCCTGCTCGCATGGACAGAAGATAATCCCTGGATAGTAAGGATGGCAATCACCATACCGGCGATGAAATCGGAAGCTGCAAACCACCCTGACTGGACAGCCCCGTATACGATGAAGGTGGCAGTGATACAGCCTGTTGTTCCGGCATAGCCGGGATCGTAACAGATCCGGTTACCGATATAGACGAGCAGTGCGGCAAAAAGGCCACCGGGCAGACCTGCGCAGTATACACCGCAGCCTGCAAGAAGGGTTCCCGCCGATGCATCGGGGGAGGAGACGATATTACCCATCATGTACCCCCCGTTCAGCTTTCCACCGCCTTTTTCAACTTCCTGTGCGATTGCGGTTGCCCCGGAAACACCCCCACGCTCCGGTAGTTTGAAGATCAGGTCAATGATCATGAAGTTGAACCAGCAGATGAGAGCGGCAATAAGAATCCGGATGGGTTCATCAAGCATGGGATGCACCGTAAAACTCTGGTTAACACTGTAGATCAGAAGGAAAACGGATAAAGGTTCTGATATTGACGAATTCCTTTTCCTTTTATAGGATATTGAACATGGGAAAAACAGGATTCATTTGGTATATTACGCGGTCTTCATAGTGAATCAGGTTCATTATCACCACACTCCTTCACCACACTCCTGCTCTTTTATTTTCCTATGCGTTCCGTACATTTCAGCGCCTTGCGCCCTCGATCGGTGATGCTGTAGATGATCCAGTTACCCTGCTGTTCGCCGGAAATAAAATCCTGCTCTTTGAGAATGTTGAGATGGTACGAAAGTTTCGAATCTGCAATATGAACCACACCCTTGATGACACAGACGCAGAGTGGTTGGGAGAGAAGTGAGTACATGACAGTGAGCCGGATGGGGTCAGCCAGTGCCTGGTGGAGCCGGCTGCCCGCATGAAGTGCAGATGCATCCGGTATCCGTGCGAGGAGCCCTTCCATCCCGCCCTGTTTTTCGAGTTCCTTTTGTATGGTATCCGGGAGATCTTTGGAAAAATCGCAGCATTTTACCTTTGGAGAAGGTGTCAGTTTCTGTACCATAGAAGATTCAAATTAATATGAAATGGTAAGATATATAATCTTGCCCTGCTCACATTAATTCAATAAAATTTGAAACACTAACTGTGAAGTAAAGGAATTTTTGATACTATGGATAACGATCGAAAAGAAAAATCCTCATCGGATACCAATGCCGCGGATCCTGTATCCCAGCCTTCAGCCGATAATCTGATAGAAAAGATCACATCATGGGCTCACCGGTATGCAGAAAAAAACGGCTGGGTGCTGAATCCCGATGAGCAGGAACGCACGACCGTACTTCACGGGCTTGCATCAAACCGTGCACAGTTCGGCAAGCAGTACTGTCCCTGCCGGCTGCGGAGCGGGGATTTGGAGAAAGACAAAAAGATCATCTGTCCGTGCATCTATCACCGTGATGAGATTGCAAAGGACGGGCACTGCCACTGCCGGCTGTTCTTCAAAGACGATGTAACCCCATCTCATGAGGTGTCTAAATGATACAATGGACGTGGTCGAATCGCCCGGTGAGGTGTACTGATGTTGCCTGATTATTTACAGCAATTCGCCGACTGGCTTACCTACGCGGTCTTGGGGCTCTCCCGGAACAGCCCGCTCGCATCGTCCGTGAACTTCTTTGTCTATGACTCGCTCAAGGTCACGCTCATGCTCGCGATCATTGTCTTTGGAGTTGCGATTGTCCGCACGTACATCACCCCGCAGAAGGTGAAAAAGTGGGTGGCGGGTCGCACCGAAGGAGTTGGCAACGTGCTTGCCGCCATTCTCGGTATTCCCACGCCGTTCTGTTCTTGTTCGGCGGTTCCGCTCTTCATCGGGTTTGTCGAGTCTGGTGTGCCGCTCGGGATCACGTTCTCGTTCCTGATCGCATCTCCTCTCATCAACGAGATCGCCGCTGCAATGCTGCTCGCCATGTTCGGCTGGGAGATCGCGGCGCTCTATATCATATCGGGTCTGATTATCGCGATTCTCGCGGGGATCATCATCGGCCGTCTCCACCTTGAGGGCGAGGTTGAGGAGTTTGTGTACAAGTGCAAGCTGCATGATCTTGCAGAAAAGGAGATGACCTGGAACGACCGGCTCATGTTTGCCAAGAACGAATCGAAAGACATTACACTCCGGGTCTTACCGTATATCCTGCTCGGTATCGCCATCGGAGCGGTCATCCACGGATATGCCCCTGCGGACTTCCTTGCAAACATTGCCGGGCCGGACAATCCATTCGCCGTTCCGATTGCGGTGTTGATCGGCATCCCGCTCTATGCCAATGCAGCAGGAATGATCCCGATCATGGAAGTACTGACCGCAAAAGGGATGGCAATGGGCACGGCACTTGCGTTTATGATGGCGGTGATCGGGCTCTCTCTGCCTGAGATGATCATCCTGAGAAAGGTTCTCAAGATCAAACTGCTGGCGATCTTTGCAGGAATCCTGTTCGTCGCGTTCACGCTGACCGGCTATCTGTTCAACGCAGTGCTCGGGTGACGGGGAAAAGGAGCAACAAGAAAAATACAGTGATCCTGATGGCAGACAAACCGTGCTGTCCCGCTGATGCGCTCCGGAGGATCCGCTAGATCAATGTGAACGGGATTCCCACAGGTATCATCATGCTGGATGAAAGCATTTGCGAGGTGAGGGAAGTTGGGCTAACCGGTGAACGTGAGATCCGGGAAGCGCTCATGAAGCGGGTGAAGATCTACAACTATATTCCGCCCGGTGTGGCTGATGCGTATGCGGAAGCGATCATGAAGGAGTATCATGCCGCAAAAAAGTGAGGACGACCGAGTGGGTGAAAGTTTGGTGATACCTCCAACCCGGCTGGGTGATATCTGCAATCCCTGCTACAGGAAGTTTCCGGGATTCATGAGCGGAGAGATGGAGATGAAATTACATGACTGAAGGAGCAAATAACCCTGAAACCGGAATCGTACAGCCTGGGGGTACACCAATAAAACGGCTGGTCATTGAATGGCGTCACCTTGTTGTAGACGGTGCAACCTGCGAGCGGTGCGGGGCAACGGGCAGCGAGGTCAGGACAGCAGTCGATACTCTCACAAAAGAACTGGGTGCACTTGGCATCAAAGTCGTAATCAAAGAGACTCCGCTTGGCACGGATCAGCTGAAGGAATCTAATAAAATCCTGCTGAACGGTAAACCGCTTGAGGATCTCATCGCCGGGGGCGTAACTGAGACTCCCTGCAATTCCTGTTCGACGTTGATCGGGACTTCGGCATGCTGCCGGGCGGTCGAAGTTGACAAACAGCAGTATGAGGAGATCCCCGCCTGGCTGATCACGCGGGCGGCGTACCGTGCTGTTGGACTTCGGGAAGGATGATGGTGAAGGCAGGGTGTGCTTTTTTTTTAGTGTTCCCCAATCACCAAAGCGATGCGTTTCAAAATAGTATGAAACAGTTACCTTTATCATGTATTCTTCCTTAGTTTCAATAAAATTCAAAATACTTTCAGATTCACAGAACATACCATTCACAATTTCAGGATGCGATGAAGATCATGGTAACCATTGAAGTACTCGGAACCGGCTGTCCAAACTGCAAGCGACAGATGAGCAATGTTGAAATGGCGGTCAAACAGCTCGGCATTACTGCAGAGATCAAAAAGATCGAGGAGATCTCCCAGATCATGGAACGCGGGGTGATGATGATGCCGGCGATTATTGTAGATGGAGATTTGAAGGTCTCCGGAAGGATCGCTGATGTGCCGGAGATTAAGAAGATCCTGACCGGGGGTGCGTAAGATGGCAGAAACACCTACCTGCTCCTGCGGAGCGAACGAACCGAAACGGATCATCTTTCCCTGTGCCGGTCAGGCAAATGTTGGCCAGCTCACCAACCTTGCAGCTCTCCAACTGACTGAGGAAGGATATGGCAACATCGCCTGCGTCGCACTGCTTGCCATCGGTACTGAGACCCTGATTGCGAATGCAAAAAACGTCGATGAAGTTGTCATCCTTGACGGATGCCCGATGCTCTGTGCAAAAAAGATTGCAGATGCCCAGGGAGTCACTGTTGCACAACACCTTGTCATGACCGAACTCGGCATCACCAAAGGACCATCGAAGAACTATACTGATGACGATATCGAGAAAATCGTCTCTGCCTGCTGGGGCGGAGAAGGCAAGAAGAAGAAGGTTGTTGCAAAACCCTCAAAGAAAACCGTGGGGCCGGACAGCGGGTGTGGATGCGGCGACAGCTGCTGATCTTGGAGCACTGATACTATGCCAGGCGAATCTTGTGTAACAAAAGAGCCGAAAGGGCTGGGATTTTTCGAGAAGTACCTGACCGTGTGGGTATTCCTGTGCATCGGTCTTGGCATCCTGCTCGGGCGGTTTGCGCCGGAGGCTGCAAAGTACCTCGACAGCCTGTCGATCTACATCGGAGAAGCACCTGTTGTTTCGTTCCCCATAGCTGTCTGCCTTTTTTTCATGATGTACCCCATAATGGTGAAGATCGATTTTGCCGAGGTTCTCAAGGCAGGTAAAAACATTAAACCCGTGAGCCTTACCCTCTTTGTCAACTGGGCTATCAAGCCATTCACTATGTATGCGATCGCCCTTTTTTTCCTCGGGACGCTGTTTCTCACATTTATCGGCCCGGATGCAATCGACCTTGTGAAGATGCCGTTCGGGCTTGACCTGCCGTTGGGTGCCACGTACGGGGTCGGAACTGTTGTCCTTGAAGGTGGCGTAAAAATGCTCGCGGTCCCCCTCTGGCGGAGCTATCTTGCGGGATGTATCCTGCTCGGGATTGCGCCCTGCACCGCCATGGTGCTTGTCTGGGGGTACCTGGCAAAGGGAAACGACGGCCATACTCTTGTCATGGTGGCAATCAACTCGCTTTCCATGCTCTTCCTCTACGGTTTGCTGGGCGGTTTCCTGCTCGGCGTGGGCCAGCTCCCTGTCCCATGGGAGGCACTCGCGCTCTCTATCGGGATTTACGTCGCACTCCCGCTGATAGCGGGATACATCTCGAGAAAACTGATCATCAGGGCGAAAGGTGAGGAATGGTTCAACGAAAAGTTCGTCCACTACCTCACGCCAATCACTATTACGGCACTCCTGATAACGCTCCTCCTCCTCTTCAGCTTCAAGGGAGAGGTGATCCTCACGCAACCGCTCACCATCCTCTGGATCGCGATCCCGCTTTTTATCCAGACAATCCTCATCTTCACCATCGGATACGTCCTTTCGAAGGGAATTCCCCTCAGCTACGAGGATGCGGCACCATCGGCGATGATCGGGGCATCGAACCATTTTGAGGTGGCGATCGCGACCGCGACGATCCTCTTCGGGCTCTCTTCAGGTGCTGCCCTTGCAACAGTGGTAGGTGTACTGATTGAAGTACCGACAATGCTCCTGCTGGTCAAGATATGTCTGAGAACAAGGGGCTGGTTCGCAACATGAAGAAAGAGTTGGTGGGGGCATGACAACGCTTCGGAAAGGATGTGTTACGTAAGATGCGCGGAAACGAGTGGTGCGATAGTCGGGGTGATAGGGTGCCTCCGGGTGAAAGAGCGCTGATACATCAATGCAGGTGAATGCAGATACTGCACAGCACTGTGATTAGGGGGAAGTGAGCTATGGCAGAAACGTTGAAAATCGGGATTGTGAGTGACGGGCCGTTCGGGGAACGGGCATTTGAAAACATCAAGCGGCAGTTTCCGTGCGAGTGGATTTTAGTCCCGTATTCCGCCTCACCCATCATGGACGATGTCGAGCTCGATCTGCCTGCATGTGATCTGTTTATCTCATATGCGAGGCATCCGGATGTGATTCTCACTCTTGTCGAGCACAAAATACCCGTCGTGCTTGGCGTCACCCCAGGGCCGGGCCTCGTCCGTCAGGCAAAAGAGATCAATCCTGCGGTTGTTGCCCCCCCGACCATGTGTTCACTCGAACCGACGACCGGATGCAAGGAGATCGACCTGTACGCAGAACGGTTCGGGCTTCCCGGGTTTCAGACCATTATAGACAATGGACAGATCGCCCGGATGGAGATTATACGGGAAGCACCGTGCGGTTCGACGCGGGGAGCTGCTGCTGACTGCACAGGTATGCCGCTCTGCACCGGAACGCTGCAGCATTTCGGCCTGCGGATCTGCCATCACTGTGTTGCCCCCAGATTTGGCAAAACCTGCGACAAAGAAGTGTCAGGGGCCCTGCATGTCCGGCAATTGCTCCATAGCATCCCGGAAGAAGCAGTGGCTGCCGCCCGACTGGAAACATTCCGGGATGAGATAGATCGTATCCTCGAACAGCACCGGAAAAAACAGGCTGGTCTTGGGTAACTGTCATGCTTAAACTGCCGCCACACCCGGACTACCCACACGAGGAAGGATTGCCTTCGGAAGAGCCAGGCCCTCCTCAGTAGTGCTCATCATTAAATATCGGATAGCACCATGCAAGGTATCGAATTCTGAATAAAGAAATCAGTTGAGGTGAATGACCATGCCAGAAGAAAAGAAGAAAAAAGGATTTTTATCGGCGATTAAGGAATCGATGAACAAGAGCGGTGGCTGCTGTGGCGCCGGGGAAACCTGTGGCGGGACAACTCCATCGGGATCGGAGAAATCCGGGGGAAAGAAAAAGACTCCTCCTGCACACTGAACTGTTCAATGAGATTGCCTGGTTGTTACCCTTCGAGTACGGCAAGAAATACATGTTTAGTGAATTGAGGTAACAGAATCTATGGATAATAATCAAACAGAAACACCCGTATACTGGGATGCCCTGGTGTTTGGACTTGTACCGATTATCGTCGGTATTCTCATCATCACCAGCTGGGCCCTCTCGTTCTTCGAGATAGTACCGTTCTACGTGAGCGGCGGTATTGCCCTCGCAGCCACTCTTTTTGGAGGATACACGCGTTTTGTCTCGGGGTTCCGTGATATGTACCACAGGAAAATCACGGTCAACGTCTTTGTCACCGTTGCCCTTATCGCTACGATGGCGGTTGGTCAGTTCCTGTCAGCGGCACTGATCGTATTTATCATGGCCGTTGTGGGTGCATTCGAGTCCTATACGCTCGACAAAACGAAGAAAAATATCCGGAGCCTGTTGAATTTCGCCCCGAAGATGGCGAATGTGCGTCGCGGCACCGAAGAAGTTACCTTGTTGGCCGCAGAGGTCCAGATAGGCGACATTGTAATCATCAGGCCCGGAGAACGGATTCCGGTCGATGGGGTCGTCATTACTGGTGCGAGCAGTGTAAACCAGGCCCCCATTACCGGGGAATCGATCCCGGTCGAGAAGACCTTTGGCAGCGAAGTATTCAGCGCGACTATGAATGAGACCGGATACCTTGAGGTCCGTACAACACGGGTCGGTGAAGACACCACCCTTGCCCGGATTGTTCACCTTGTTGAAGGTGCACAGGGTACGAGGGCCCCGATTCAGGGGATTGCCGACCGGTTTACAACCTGGTTCCTCCCGGTAGTCCTCGTTATTGCTGCGATCGGATATCTCCTGTCAGGAAAAGTTCTCGTCTTTGTTTCCATCCTGCTGGTTGCATGCCCCTGTGCGTTCGCGATTGCTACCCCGACTGCGGTCACCGCCGGGATTTCAAATCTGGCCCGGCGTGGTGTCCTGATCAAGGGAGGCAGTTTTCTCGAACTTTCAGGAAAACTTGACACGCTTCTGGTGGACAAGACAGGGACATTTACCCTCGGCAGACCAAAGGTCGTAGAAGTCATTGCCCTCCCCGGATATCAAGAAGCGGATGTGGTCCTTTTTGCAGCCACCGGTGAAAAATTCTCGGAACATCCCCTTGCCCGGGCCATCCTCGCAGCTGCCGGTGCCCGGAACATTACCGTCCCGGACCCTGACGAATTCAAAAGCGAAACAGGCATGGGTGTCACCGCACGGTCGGGTGAACACAACCTGATTATTGGTAAACCGGAATTTCTCGAGATGAAAGGTGTGCATCTGGGAGAAAAAGTCCTCGGCATCATCACAAAACAGATGGACCTGGGAAGAACCGTCATCATGGTCACCCGTGATACTACGGTCACGGGACTGATCGCCATTGCGGATGAAGTCCGCCCGGGAACTGCCGAGGCCATTACCGCCTTAAGGAAGATGGGGGTGAAGAACATCGTCATGCTCACCGGGGATAATGCGACGGTTGCAAAGGCAGTGAGCTCCTCGATCGGTATTGACGGCTACCAGGCAAACCTCCTCCCGGAGCAGAAACTCGATGTGGTAAAGGAACTCCAGGCGAAGGGGCAGATTGTGGGGATGATTGGTGATGGAATCAACGACGCTCCCGCCCTTGCAAAAGCAGACGTTGGCATCGCGATGGGTGCGACGGGCACGGATGTGGCGATCGAGATCGCAGATGTCACTCTCATGAAGGACGATCTCTGGCAGTTCGTGGACTTTGTCTGGATGTCCCAGAAAGTCATCCGACGGATCAAAATCAATATCGGGCTCTCTATGGTGTACAACGCGATCGGGCTTTTACTCGGTGTGCAGGCCCTGCTCTCACCGATAACTGCGACCATCTACCAAGAGGCGGGATGTATCTCTGTTGTACTGAGTTCGACCCTTCTGCTCTGGGCAAAACCGGGTTTTAGTCATACGACAGGAAGCGAGAAGAAGTAACCATTACGGAGGAATTATAGGGTAAACCATGACCGACGAACACGAGATACGGAAGATAGTACGGAAGAGCTACGCAAAAGTGGTTGAAGAGGGCTGCGGGTGCTGCGGCCCCTCCTCCTGCTGCGTGGGAGCGGATACTGCAGAACAGATAAGCGGAAAGATCGGGTACTCGTCCGAGGAGATGGATGCAGTTCCGGATGGCGCGAACCTCGGGCTTGGCTGCGGGAACCCGCTTGCCCATGCGGCGATTCGTGAAGGGGACACCGTTCTTGATCTTGGATCCGGTGCCGGGTTCGACTGCTTCCTTGCTTCCAGAAAGGTCGGGAAGACGGGGCGGGTCATCGGTGTTGACATGACACCCGAGATGCTGGCCCGTGCACGGCAGAATGCAAAGAAGGCGGGTATCACGAATGTCGAGTTCCGCCTTGGTGAAATCGAGTCGTTGCCGGTCGCTGACTGCGCAGTCGATCTTATCATCTCGAATTGTGTTATCAATCTCTCGCCCGATAAGGCACGGGTCTTTTCTGAAGCCTTCCGGGTGCTCAAACATGGTGGCACGCTCATGATCTCGGACATCATTCTGGAACGGGATCTTCCGGCGGCAGTTCTCTCATCAGTCGCTGCGTATGTCGGCTGCCTTGCCGGTGCGGTGCGGAAAGGAGTGTATCTCGACCTGATCCGCGGGGCCGGATTTTCAGACGTTGAGGTGCTTGAGGAGTCAACCTACCCGATTGAGCTTATGGTGAACGATCCCACGGCCCAGGCAGTCCTTGCCAACCTTTCTATCCCCAAAGAAGAGCTGCGCCGGATCGGGGACTCGGTGCGGAGTGTCAAGGTGAGCGCGGTTAAAAGAAAATGATGGATGGATTAATGCCAGGTTCTGGAAAATTGCCACAAGGTGAGAAAAATTACTGACGAAAGCCCACTGATCCTCCTCACCTGCTCAGGGGTCTCCAATACCGGGAAACTTACAACACAGGTCGCGGGAATCCTTGCGCAAAAGGAACCAGATCTGTTCGAAGGACACCTGCATGCAAAGCAGTCCACCCGGGATATGGAAGCGGTGATCAACGGTGGGAAGGTGGTGGTGATTGACGGGTGTGGTGATCACTGCGCAGCAAAGAAACTGAAAAGTCTCTGTATTACCCCCCACATCCATATCATTGCGACCGAAGAAGGAATCGAAAAGAAAGGTATGGCAGACCCGCTGTTCGATGAGATTGAAACGCTTATCGCTGCGGTTCTCAGGAAGGTCCGGCAATAATCCGGCCGGATGCGATGAATCGGAGGATTGAAGATCTATGGAAAATGGTGAAAGAATAATAAATCTCCTGAACGCAACGGAATTTTCCCGGCAGGGCCCGGTCAAAAAAGATCTGATGAAAACGGCAGGGTCGAACATAGTACTCGTGTGCCTTGAAAGCGGGCAGGTGATCCCGCCTCACCCGGAGCCATACGCAGTGGTGTTCGTCGTTCTGCAAGGCGAGGGCATTATCACTTCAGGAAGTATCGAGTATCCCGTCAAACCCCTGCATCTTGTTTCCGTGGGGAAGGATGAGAACCGGGGGATGCGGTGCAACCAGCGGATGGTCCTCCTTGGTATCCGCGATGACGTATGAAGAGATGAGAACCCTATGACTGCTGTAATTCATGCTTCAAATCTGACGAAAGTTTTTGGTAACAGCACCGCCGTAGACCATATCTCGTTCGATGTCCGACAGGGAGAGATCTTCGGCTTTCTCGGTCCGAACGGTGCGGGCAAGACTACCACCACCCGGATGCTGACCGGTGTCATTCCGCTGGACGCCGGGACGGCCACGATACTCGGCCATGATATCCATTCCGAACCAGTGCTGGCAAAACAGGGATTTGGGGTCGTACCGGAAACTTCCAATGCCTACACCGATCTCACCGCATGGCAAAACCTGATGCTGATGGGTGAGCTGTACGGGCTTGAACGTACCCGGGCAGAACATCGCTCTTCCGAACTGCTCGGTATGGTGGGGCTCCTGGAGAGAAAGGACCAGAAGGTGCAGGAGTACTCCAAAGGCATGAAGCAGCGGCTCATCCTCGCAATGGCGCTCATTCATGAACCGGAACTCCTCTTCCTAGATGAACCCACGAGCGGTCTCGATGTGCAGAGCACGCAGATGATCCTCTCACTGCTCCGTGACCTGAACCGGCAGGGAACTACGATCTTTCTCACCACGCACAACATGGAGGAGGCAAACCGGCTCTGCCACCGGGTCGGCATCATCCGCGGCGGGAAGATGGTAGCGATTGATGCACCGGAAAAACTCAAGACGGCAATCGACCGGGTGCACAAGATCGAAGTGAGTTTTGACCGTGAGGTATCCGGCGACGCCCTTGCCGGGCTTACCGGTGTGACCGGTGCGAACCGGACCGGGGATAAATGGCAGATTACCACACAGAATAAAGATGCCACCATCCGGTCCCTGGTGACCTTTGGGCAGCAGAACGGTGCGGCGATTGTCACCCTGAACACGCTGGCACCCTCGCTCGATGAAGCGTTCCTCCGGCTGACGCAGGAGGATAAACCATGAACCCGGCAGGATTTTTTGAACAGGTTCGGCGGGCATGGGCGATTGCAAAGAAGGATATCCGCATCTATTACTTCAAGGGTCCCGTCCTCATCTTCGGGGTCTTCATGCCGGTCTTCCTGTTCCTCGCCTTCTTTATGGGAAGCAGACAGCTCCCCCTGTCGTTTCTCATTTCAGGGCTGGTCGGGATGACCCTCTTTTTCACTGCCACTGCTGTCTCTCCCGCCATCTTTCCGTGGGAGGGGTCGGCAAAGACCCTTGAGCGGCTCGCTTCGTGCCCGATTACGATCGAGGCGATTGTCTTGGGTGACATGATCGCATCCATCCTCTTCGGCATCGGGATTACGGTTGTTACGGTCATCATCGGGCTGTTACTCGGGCTTTCGCTTCTCCACGGCATCACACTGCTTGCCGCAATCTTCCTTGCCGCATGCTGCTTCTCTGCAATCGGCATGCTGCTTGCGGTGCCGCCAACGAACGTGCCGTCGAATATCATGATGCTCTCCTCGCTGATCAAGTTCCCGCTCGTCTTCATCTCCGGCATATTCATCCCGCTGGAGCAGATGCCGGCATGGGGACTGGCGCTTTCCGTCTGCTCCCCGCTCACCTACTTCACCGATCTTGTTCGATACGCGTTTACTGACGCACACTATTTCCCGGTGATGATTGATATCGCAGCACTTGCTGTATTTACCGTGGTCTTTACAGTAGGAACGATGTATTTGCACAAGAGGACCATGCCACGGAGGATGTAGCCGGTTTGCGTTTTGGGTAACACAGGGCAACAAATGTTTCAACTATTTTTGAATAATCTTTATGTACAATAACCATGAAGTAACCAATTGGTAATTATCATGGATGGATATGCAGGAAAGATGGTTTATGCCGATCTCTCGGCAAGGAAGGTTACGATCAAGCCCACGCCAATGGAACTCAAAAAGCAGTACCTTGGCGGGCGGGGGTTTGGCATCCGGCTTCTGACCGACATGGTTGATCCGAAGATCGATCCGCTGAGCGACAAGAATGTCGTCGTGTATGCAGCCGGACCGCTCACCGGCACCGGTATTCCGCTGGGGAGCCGGTACGAGGTCTCGACAATCTCACCGCTCACGGGGACCGCGATGAGTGCCAACAGCGGGGGGGTCTTTGGATGGAAGATGAAGAAGGCGGGATTCGATGCGGTTGTCGTGACCGGAAAAGCGAAAAAACCGGTTTACCTCCTGCTGGACAACGGGAAGGCCGAACTCCGGGATGCTGCACATCTCTGGGGTAAAACAACCGGACAGACCACCGACGCGATTATGGAAGAACTCAAGGATGATAAGGTTCGTGTATCCTGTATAGGACCGGCAGGGGAAAAACTCGTACTGTTCGCCTGCATCATCAACGAGAAAGCGCGGGCTGCCGGGCGCGGGGGTGTCGGGGCGGTGATGGGCTCGAAGAACCTGAAAGCGATTGCAGCCCGGGGAGACCTGCCCATCAAGGCAGCGGATGAAGCGCAGCTCAACGTGGTCAAGGACCGCGTGCGCAAGAAGATCGAGGAGAACGGGATCGAAAAGGCCCTTCACAATTACGGTACGGCGGTACTCATCAACATCATTAACGAGAACTACGTTTTGCCGACCCGGAACTTCCAGACCGCCCACTTCCCGAATGCGGAGAAGGTTTCCGGTGAAACAATAGCAAAAACCATTCTCAAGAAACCCAAGGGCTGCTTTGCCTGCATCGTGCAGTGCGGCCGTGTCCATGAATTCGATGGTGAGTCCGGGGAAGGTCCGGAGTACGAACCCGACTGGGCATTCGGGCCGGATTGCGGGATCGATGATCTCAAGGCGGTCGCACGGGCGAACAACATCTGCAACGAGTACGGGCTCGATGCGATCTCGGCGCCGGCCACCATCGCCTGCCTGATGGAGATGGCAGAGAAAGGTTATGTCAAGCACCCGATCCGGTTCGGTGATGCCAAAGGGATGCTGAAACTGGTGGAGCAGATCGCGAAGCGTGAAGATATCGGCAATGAACTTGCCGAAGGCTCCTTCCGGTTTGCCACGAAATACGGGCATCCCGAATTCTCGATGAGTTCCAAAAAACAGGAACTGCCGGCATACGATCCCCGGGGAATCCAGGGATACGGACTTGCGACTGCCACATCGGTCCGTGGAGGCGACCATGTGTATGGGTACATGATCTCTCCCGAAGTGCTCGGGGCGCCGGAGAAACTGGACCCGTACGTGACCAAGGGAAAACCGCAGTGGGTCAAGACGTTCCAGGACCTTACCGCGTCCATCGATGCATCGGGCATGTGCCTGTTCAGCTCGTTTGCGCTGGATGCACAGGATTATGCGGATCTACTCACCGCGACTACCGGCATGAAGATTGACCCTGCCGAACTGCTGAAAATCGGTGAACGGATATGGAACCTCCAGAAACTCTACAATATCAAACGCGGACTGGGCCGCAAGGATGACACGTTGCCGGCCCGTCTCTTGAACGAGCCGCTCAAGGAAGGTGCACCCACAGGACAGGTCTGGAAACGGGATGAGATGCTCGATGAGTATTACACCCTGCGGGGCTGGGATGCCGAAGGGACTCCGACAAAGGAGAAACGCAAAGAACTGGGTCTTGCATAACATGGCAGAGTGTGCAGCAGAACCCGCCACGGCGATCCAGTTTGCAGAGGACAGAGATAACCCGAGGGCAAAAGCCCAGCCGCCGATCAAGGAGCGAAACGTGCTACTGCGGTAAAGAAAAACTGAAAATGATGCAGAGTTGAAACTCCTTAAAAAAGAACAATCGTGGGGGTGCATGGCCGTGCTGAGCAAAGAGCAAAAGGAGCGGTACCGGCGACAGATTGCCGTTGTCGGTGAGGATGGGCAGGAGAAGATCGGGAGAACCCGGCTGCTCATTGCCGGAGCTGGAGGACTTGGTAGTACAGCTGCCCTCTTTGCTGCCATGGCAGGGTTTGGCACCATCCGTATCATCGACCCTGATTGCATCGAAGAGACAAACCTGAACCGCCAGTTGCTGTACCGGGAGGCAGATATCGGCAGACCGAAGGCGGACACCGCTGCAAAAGCGCTCCATGCCATGAATTCATCCATTGATGTTGAACCGGTTACAGCAGCAATCGGTACCGCTCCTGCCCGGGACCTTATACGCGGTATTGATCTGGTCATCGACGGGCTCGATAATTATCCGGCCCGGTTCCTGTTGGCTGATGCTGCATGGAAATGCGGGATACCGTTTATCCATGGCGCAGTCGAAGGGTTCTATGGACAGGTCTGCACCATCCTTCCCAAAACATATCCCTGCCTCCGCTGCATTGTCCCAAACCCGCCACCGGTACGGGAGACTCCCATCATCGGCGTTACGACCGGGGTAATCGGGTGCATCCAGGTCACTGAAGCGATTAAACTGGCAACCGGCACCGGTTTGCCCATTAGTGATCATTTGTGGCTCTGGGATGGCATCAGACAAAAATCGGATCGGCTCAAGATTGAACGTATCCCAACCTGTCATGTCTGCGGTAAGGATGAGTATCAGATACCAACAGGAGAGAGAGTGCGATGAAGGTCCACGTCAAGGCGTTCGCCACATTCCGCGAGGTTATGGATAGTCAATTCGACATGGATTTCCCGAAGGGTGCAACCATCCACACACTTCTCGCTGAGCTCACCGGAAAGTTCGAAGGGTTGGGCGAGCTGATGTTTGCCGCTCCGGGAACACTCCGGGACTTTGTCAATATTCTCAAGAACGGCAGGAATGTACATTTTCTGGCCGGGCTGGACACCCCGCTTGATGATGGGGACGTGATCGCGCTGTTTCCGCCGGTTGCTGGCGGGTAGGGGCGCAAACACACGACCTGCACCTGCAAAGGATACCATGACGCACGATACGGTCCGGGATTACCGGAAATCCATGAAGATCGCGCTCGTCATCACCCTTATCTTCTTACTCGTGGAGATCGCCGGGGGACTGCTCTCCGGATCGCTCGCGCTCATCAGCGATGCAGGACACATGTTCAGCGATGTCCTTTCACTCCTTCTCTCCCTCGGAGCAATGACCCTTGCTCTTCAGCTTCCCACCAAGGAGCGGACCTACGGCTACCACCGTGGGGAAATCTTCGCGGCCTTCATCAACTCCCTTCTGCTGATCGGGGTGAGTACCGGTATCCTGTGGGAGGCATACCAGCGGGCAGTCAACCCGGCCCCGGTGCAGGGCGGGCTCATGTTTATCGTGGCCTGCATCGGTCTTGTCGCAAACCTGGGTGTCGTCATCCTCCTCCACGGGAGCCATAACCTGAATGTGCGGAGCGCCTTTCTGCATGTGCTGGGGGATACAATCTCATCGGTGGCAGTGATAGCTGCCGCAGCGTGGATCACCTTCACCGGGCAGGTGATCGCGGATCCCATCCTTTCCGGCATCATCGCGATCCTGATTGTGATTTCATCCGTAAGGATACTCCGCGAGACAATCACGATTCTTCTCCAGTTCACGCCGCAATCGGTGGATTTTGATGCGGTTATTGCTGACATGACCTCCGTAAAAGGGGTGGATGGTGTGCATCATGTCCATCTCTGGAGTCTCTGTTCTGATATCAACGTGCTCGATGCGCATGTGTACTCCTGCGAACGGGATGCAGAAAAGATTGAACAGATGAAACAGGAGATCAAAGAACGGCTGAAGAAGTACCGGATACTCCATTCCACGCTGGAGTTCGAATGCGAAGAGTGCAAAGACTGCGCCATTGTGCAGCATATAAAGGAACATCCCGGTTGATCTTCTGGCGAAAAGAAAAATGTCGATGATGTTTGGAGGTCGATGCTCAACGGGGCTGTCGCCCCTCACCCCGTGGTTTTTCCTTGACCTGTCAAGGACCGCAAAGATCTTCAGTTCTGCAGCGCTTCGGTCAACCTACAACGGTTCGTTACTAAAGTCCCATAACCGGTGCTGACCTTGAGCGAAATGAAAACGGTCGAGACTCTTCGTCTTTGCTAAACTATGGCTCTTTTTGTACACCTGCGTTCCGCTCCGCTCACGGACTCTTCCTTCTCTTTATCATCATTGTAATATCAGCTCCTTTCACGTGAGTCCACGTTCATAAATGAAATCCGTACACTTGCTGCAGTAATTACCAATCGGGGTGAAGTCCGGTCGTCAGAGGTTTTGAAATAATACCAATTTGCCCGCATCAGTACACCTGTTATCTGTTTATACCAATTTTTTATCATCCTGATTCCCAGAAATAAAAATTGAGAGAAGTGGTATGAAAAAGATATCATAATAGACTCGTGGACAGCGGCTGCCTGATACCATTCATCCCCCACCAAAATCAAAGCCCGGAATCGAAGCTGGAAGGTGTTGATCTGCAGTCAACTGCGTGGCCACCCCGCCACTCTGGTACATATTTCCCCATAGTGAAATTACAAAAATAGTTAACAATAGTGAATATTTATTGATTGAAGGGTCGCTGTGTTTTTCATAAGCCTCAAATATGGCCAAGGAAGATCTCATCACCAATACGCCCTATACGGGCTCCTTTTGTCAATCCGGGCAAGGTGTTTTTTTATGCAGTAGAAGTGGTGTCCATGCTCACGGAAAATACTGTTTTAATCGGAGTTTTTGGGGAAATAACCTTACAAAATGGATTTTGATCCTGCAATTTTGCGGGCTTCCGGCAGCCCCTTTTTTGGGGGAGTAGTTAAGACCATCAGGATGAAAAGAAGGGCGTTTTTGGGGGTTTTTAGTGGAAGGTAGGGTTGTACAAAATTTGGCACATGGAAATGTCAAGATGATCAAACCTCGCTAACAAATCATAACCTTCTTTCAGGATTAGCATATCAATGCTGCCCGGTGTTCTATTACCTTTGCAATGACAACGCCCGTTTATGATGTTTTTGGCTTCCCATGCCCATGCTCGCCCGGTACCCACCGCCCACCATCTTTTGTCAGCTCCTTCTTCCAGATCGGGACACCGGCCTTGATCGCTTCAATGATAAACCGGGATCCGGCGTAGGCCTCTTCCCGGTGTCCTGCGGCAACAATGATCATCAGGATATTCTCACCCACCGCGAGCCGTCCGATCCGGTGGATGATATCGACATGCAGGAGCCTGAACTGCTCTGTCGCGTTTTTGGCAATCTTATCGAGTTCCTGTGTTGCGACATCCTCATAAGCTTCTAGTTCCATCTCGGTGATATCATCGTCACGGACGACACCATCGAAGACAACCACGGCACCCGTCCCATGCTTCTTTGCTGCAATGATAAGGGCACCGATATCGACATCATCTGTCTGGATCACAATCATGGTTCACCTGATTTATCCACCCGCAACCGGCGGAAAAACTGCGATCTCGTCGCCGTCCGCAACCGGTGTCTTTGCCGCATCAGCGATATCGATCCGTTTACCGTTCTTCATCAGGATCACGAACTCGCGGAAGGCGCCTTTCTCATCAAAGATAGCAGCGTATCCCTCGGGATTTTTCTTTGCGATGGTGGTAATCAGCGAGGTAAACATCGTCCCTGTTACCACGTCAGTCATAATATCGGCCCCGAACAGTTCGCGGAACCGTGCAAAAAACCGGATCTTAACGGTCATTTCTTCTTCCTCGCTGTTGTCTTCTTTACCATACCACCGCACGCTTCGCAGGCAGGGTTGCGTTCCACGCAGATCTCCTCTGCGTGCGCCTGCATCCCGTCCCAGATGAAGAGCCGGTTGGTCAGCAGTTCACCGGTGCCAAGCAGGTACTTGATCACTTCGTTGGCCTGCACCGTGCCGATAATTCCTGGTGTCACGCCCACCACGGGGAACACTTCCATGGGAGGTGCTTTGGGGAAAATGCATTTCAGGCACGGGGTCGTTCCGGGAATGATAGTAGTTGCCTGCCCGTAGAATCCCCGGATACCGCCATGGAAGAGCGGGATCTCCTTTGCGATCGCGACCTCGTTGAGCAGGTAACGGGTCGGGTAGTTGTCCATGGCATCCACAATACCATCAGCTTCCCCCACCAGATCGGCAGCGTTGGTTTCATCGATCTTCACGTCGATGGCATTGACCGTGATGTCCGGGTTTATTTCCTGTAATTTTTCTTTGGCTGAGGCGGTCTTCTTCCTGCCGATATCCCGGTCGAAGTGGAGGATCTGGCGGTTTAAATTCGTCTGGTCAACCATATCCATATCGACAATCGTGATCGTCCCTACACCAGCGACAGCAAGGTAGAGAGAGACTGGTGATCCGAGACCACCGGCACCGGCAATGAAGATATGTGCTTTTTTGAGCCGCTCCTGTCCTTCATCTCCGAAGAGCATCATCTGCCGTTTGTATCGTTCGCGTTCGCGTTCTGAAAACATTGTTCACCAGAATTTCGGATTTGGGCATGCAGTCTTGCTTAATGATCGCATGTGAGATCTTCAGTATGATCATGTGAATGGGGATTTTTCTCTACCCATTGTAAAAGACCATGTTTCTTCCGGTAATCGTTGATTGCCGTGTGAATGCCTTCCTCAGCCAGAACCGAGCAGTGCATCTTGATCGGGGGAAGCCCGTCCAGCGCCTCGGCGACTGCCTTATTCGAGAGCTCCCACGCCTCCTCGAGTGTCTTTCCCCTGACAAGTTCAGTTGCCATGCTGCTGGATGCAATCGCTGCACCGCAGCCGAATGTCTTGAACTTTGCGTCAACCACTACGTTGTTTTCAATCTTCAAAAAGATCTTCATGATGTCCCCGCAGACCGGGTTCCCGACCTCGCCGACCCCGTCCGGGTTTTCTATCTCGCCTACATTACGAGGGTTCTTGAAATGATCCATCACCGTGTCACTATACATTGCATCCCCCTTCTTTTCCGTTCTTCTGGTAGAGTGGGGACATGTCCCGCAGTTTTTTTACGACTTTGGGAAGAACTTCGAGCACAAAATCCACATCCCCTTCCGTATTCACATCACCCAGCGTGAGCCGGAGCGAGCCGTGCGATATTTCTACCGGAAGTCCTGTCGCAAGCAACACGTGCGACGGTTCAAGGGAACCGGATGTGCAGGCACTTCCTGTAGATGCGCAGATCCCCTCATCGTCCAGCCACAGCAGCATCGATTCGCCTTCGATAAACTCAAAGCTCACGTTGAAGTTTCCCGGCAGGCGCTTCTCCGGGTGGCCATTGAGGCGGGAGTTGGGAATTTTTTCCAGCACGCCTTTGATGAGCCGGTCACGCATCGCTTTGATCGTTGCGTTATGTCCCGGGATATCCGCAGTGGCAAGTTCAATCGCTTTCCCCAAACCGACAATGCCGGCAATGTTTTCTGTACCTGCACGCCGTTTACGCTCCTGGCCTCCACCATGAATCAGGTTCTCGATCCGCACACCTTTTCTGATGTAAAGTGCCCCGACACCTTTCGGGCCATAGAATTTATGAGCGGAGAGTGAGAGCAGGTCGATGTTCTGCCCTTTCACATCGATTGAAACATTCCCTATCGCCTGCACCGCATCAGTATGGAAGTACACCTTGTGCTTCCGGGCGATTGCACCGAGTTCCGCGATAGGCTCTATTGTTCCAATCTCATTGTTGGCATACATAACCGAGATCAGGATCGTCTTGTCCGTGATCGCCTTTTCCAGATCCACAGGGTCAACAAGACCGTACTGGTCAACCGGGAGATACGTAACTTCAAAACCTTCCTTTTTGAGAAACCGGCAGGTCTGGAGCACCGCATGGTGCTCGACCTGTGTCGTGATGATGTGGTTGCCGCGCTTCCGGTTCGCCAGCGCCACACCCTTGATCGCCCAATTGTCTGATTCACTCCCACCTGAGGTAAAATAAATCTCGTCAGGGTCAGCACCCAATGCCTTTGCGGTCTGCACCCGTGCCGTATCAATCGCCTTTTTCGAATACCGGGCGATGCCGTAAATGGAGGAGGGATTGCCAAAATGTTCCGTGAAGTAGGGGATCATGGCCTCTAACACCTCCGGTTTTACATACGTGGTTGCCGAGTGATCCATGTAGATTGTGCGCTGTGCTCCCATGCGTTCCCTCGTACCTGAATATGTGCGTTGATTAGGGGGATTATTCTTTTCCACCCTGTTTATACCAGAGACCGTACTGGCAGTTCCCGAAAAGACGGGACGCGGTATTTTTCTGACAGGTCACAAAGATTGTTGTAGTTTCACGATGTAAATAACAATTGTGAATGCAATATATTATGTGACAATTGTGATAATTTAAACGATGTGATAGTATGGAATCCCCCTGTCAGAAAATAGTCTGGGACGTTCTGCCGGCAATCCGGGCAGCAATCGCGGTGGAGCTCGTCAGGTGCGGGGTCTCCCAGGTCGAAGCAGCACGAATGCTGGAGATTGCACCATCAGCGGTCTCGCAATACCTATCAGGCAAGCGAGGGTACCGGATCGAGTTTGAAGANNGCCTTGTTTCCGAGCGCTGCGGCTCGTAATTTTTTTGTCTGCCTGACATTTGTTCAATTCCCATGGTTCTGGTGTCGCGATGAATGCCGTAGAAAAAACGCAAGCGCTTAAAGAAACAATCGCAGCGAG
Source organism: Methanoregula sp. (assembly GCA_003141335.1). GTDB lineage: Archaea > Halobacteriota > Methanomicrobia > Methanomicrobiales > Methanospirillaceae > Methanoregula. The sequence goes on from PLLR01000026.1 coordinate 68,765, forward strand.
GGGATCGATGCTTGTCGCATTTTCCGGGGGTGTGGACAGCACCCTCCTTGCTGTGCTCGCAAAAGAAGTGCTGGGCAATAACACAGCGTGTGTCCTTCTTGACAGCCCGGTTGTACCACGAGCTGCTATTGAACAGGCACGCCAAATCGCGAGTGAACTCGGACTCGAACTGGATATCATACCAGTCCCCCTGATGGAACATGAAGAATTCCGGAAAAATCCGGCCAACCGTTGCTATTACTGCAAAAAGATCTCCGCAGCATATCTCAAACAACGGGCAGAAGAACTGGGTCTTGCCAGAATTGCTGACGGGATAAATGTCTCGGATATGGATGAGCATCGTCCGGGACTTGCCGCATCAACAGAAGAGGGGATCATCCATCCGTTTATTGAATCCGTGATCACCAAACAGGAGATTAGGGAGATCGCCCATGAGTACGGTCTGCCAGTCTGGCAGAAACCCTCTGCTGCCTGCCTTTCATCCCGGATACCCTACGGAGAAGAAATTACCCAGGAAAAACTCCGGATAATTGAAGAGGCTGAGGCGTTCCTCGCAGGTCGGGGATTCGGACAGCTCAGGGTACGTTTGCACGGCACTATTGCCCGGATAGAAGTGCATAAAGAGGAGATGGGGAAAATACTGGATATGCAATCCGCAGTGGTGAAGAAACTCAAATCAATCGGTTTTTCCTATGTCACCCTTGACCTTGAAGGCTACCGGAGCGGGAGTATGGATGAGGTATTGTGAGGTATACTATAGTCCTGCCTCACTATTGTCCATGAGAACAAAGGGGCATTAGATATGAGCGAAAAGATGTACCGGAAACTGCCCTGTATAAAGGTTGACGGGGATACATTCGAAAATGTACTTCACGAAGTCGTTGAAGAAGAACCTATTGCCCTTTTTGTTAACGGCAGGCACGCGATGACTGCGATGATGAGTCCGGTGCAGCTCGAGGATTTTGTTATTGGCTACCTCTTCACCGAACAGATCATCAAGGGTGTCGATGAGATCGAATCAATCAAGATTGAGAAGAACCGGATCAGCGTTATCACCAAGAACCTGTTCAAAGTGCTCGGCCCAAAAAAGACAATTTTATCAGGTTGCGGGGGGAGCACATCATATATTGATGCAGAAAAACTCCCGAAGATCAAGTCTGATTTTGTGATCAGCATAGAGAAAATTAACGAATCAATCAGGGATGTGCTCTCTTCGGATCTTCACCGTACAACCGGCGGTATCCATGTCGTTGCCTTACTCGATACAGAAAAAGTCATCTCGGTTTCTGAAGATATCGGCAGGCATAACGCAGTTGACCGGGTGATCGGGTACGGGCTCCGGACCGGCATCGATTTTTCCCGGACATTTATCGTTTCATCGGGTAGGATCTCTTCTGAAATGGTGCGCAAATGCCTCATTGCAAATATTCCCATGATCATATCGCGCAGTGCGACAACGACATTATCTGTGGAGATTGCAGAAAAGACCGGGCTTACTATCGTTGGTTTTGTGCGGGCGGGAAAAATGAATATTTATTCGCGACCACAGCGAATTACCGGAATGGAGTCGGCGTCCGGTCCATCATCGGTCAAGTGACTGACGGAGCAGGCATACCTGGCAGAGATCCCCGCTGCAGGGATCACCACACTCGAGGCAGGAACGGAGGGATTCAGAAATCACTGAACCTTTACAATAGCGCTCGATCTTTTTTTTGCTCTCCATAAGATGGAGCATAGTGCCGGGATGCTTATATTCAAAACCTGATAGCATCGACCGGACCTCCCGCCGCATTGCATAACGGGTGTACGGGCACTCGGGAAGTTCGCTCCACGCATCATTGAGCATAAGATACGTGGCAATCTCTTTTTCTGAAATCAGGGAAAGCGGCTTGATCCTCGGGATAAACTTCCCTGATGAATCAACACTGGAATTCCGGACAAGACGCGGCAGGTCACCCCTGAACACATTCATTAACACCGATTGCGCCTCATCGTCAAGGTTATGGCCGGTGGCAATCTTTGTTACCCCTGCCTGTCGCGCGCCCACCACCAACGCCTTTTTCCGGAGGATACCGCAGATACTGCAGGCCTGTGTCTCCCTGCCTGTAAGGAAAGCATCGAGTGAATCCCCGAACAGGCCGGTAAAAGAAATGCAGTGATGTTCGATCCCGAGCCGACCGGTGAGCTGTTCTGCTGACTGGATCGTTTCTTCACGGTAGCCGGCAATCCCTTCATCGATTGTTATAGCAATGAGCCGGACATCCTCCCATGACGGGAGGAGACGTTGCAGGAGAAGAAGAAGTGCTGTGCTGTCTTTACCCCCGCTCAGGGCAACTGCCACACGATCCTGAGGGACGATCATCTGCCGGGTTTTTATTGTATCTGCTACACGTAGTTCCACATCAGCAGTAAAATGAGTCCCGCACAGGTGACGATTAATATATCGCTGGTATACAACTGCCGGTTCTGTGCACAGAGAACATACCGGCACGTCTGGTTGCACTCCCTCAGTTTCCAAGCATCAACCCCCGTGTGCTATCCTGATAATCCGAACCTCATCGCTCGCTTGAATAACCGTATCCTCGGATAGCAGCTTCCCGTTCCGGGATACGATCACTTCAAGCGGATTTATACCCTGTTCGAGCAGGATCTGTTCAACAGGAGCCGGAATATGCTCAAAAATCCGGACGTCCCGGTCCGAAAGGATAAGTCTCATACGTCACCTAGTAGTTTTGCGAGCAGGTTTCTTAAACATCCCGCTGGGGAAAATTGTCATTGACAGGCACTATACAATAAAAACAAAAAGACTGATATGTGATCCACTTATTTGATACACAGGATCAACACATACAATTACGGAAGTGTGCAGGGTGCAGGATGCATCGTTAATTCATGATGAAATTCTCCGGCTGAAAGAGGATCGGCATGCGATTATTCTCGCGCACAATTACCAGCCAGCTGATGTGCAGGATATCGCTGATCTCACCGGGGATTCACTTGAACTATCCCGGGCAGCTGCCACCATGGACGGCGACGTCATTGTATTCTGCGGCGTGGATTTCATGGCTGAGACTGCCGCGATCATCTCCCCGGAAAAAACAGTCCTGTTGCCGGCACACGATGCCTGTTGCCCGATGGCGGATATGATCACTGCAGATGAGCTGAAACTCGTGAAATCCCGGCACCCGGATGCAGCAGTTGTCTGTTATGTGAACACAACCGCTGAGGTAAAAGCCGAAAGCGATATCTGCTGCACTTCTTCAAACGCGGTGAAGGTGGTCAACTCATTAAAAGAAGACCAGGTAATTTTTGTTCCTGACCGTAATCTTGGACTCTATACCCAGCGGTTTACCAAAAAAGTGATCCTGCCATGGGAAGGATTCTGCATTGTGCATGACCGGATCACTCCGGATCAGGTTCGTGAAGCCCGCTCTCTCCATCCGGATGCCACAATCCTTGTGCATCCTGAGTGCCGCCCGGATGTAATCGATCTTGCAGATCATGTTGCGAGTACCTCAGGTATCATCAGTCATGTGTGCAATTCCTCAGAAAAAGAGTTCATCATTGGTACTGAAATTGGTATCCTGCACCGGCTCACCAAGGAATGCCCGACAAAAAAATGTTATCCATTATCACAGGCAGCGATCTGCAGGAACATGAAAAAGACGGATCTGAATAAAGTCCGGGACGCGTTACAGACACTCCATCCACAGATCACTGTACCGGAAGAGATTGCAGCACGAGCCCGTGGCGCCATTGGGCGGATGCTGGCACTCTGATACCTCATTGAAACAACCAGGAGTTTTGACCATGACTGACAGTGAACTCATAGAGATGTTCGGAAAGATGGAGGTCGCACTCGACCAGATCGAACACTGCCGGGAATTTGCAGAGATCATTCCGGAAGTGAGATCGAACCTCGTCTTTGCCCGGGAAGGTGCAAAGACCCGCGAGGATGTACTTGCAATCGATGGCAGGATCACAGTCGTCAGCGGCATGCCCCATGCTGCGGGAAAACCAAGGTTTGGTGCGTCCAGCCACATGGCACGGCTGATCATCGAGTACCGGAAGAACGATCCATCGGTACGGGCAGGGATCGATTTTGCCAACACGCCGGACCTGACGCGGTGGCTTGAGCGGTACTGCACGAAGAACGGGTGGGCATTCAGCGTCATCGACCGGAGAAACGAGCCGGAAGGGATCAAAGAGACAGAAGGTGCATCCATGCCATGGAAGGTGAAGGAAGCCATGCGGGCAGCGGGAGGTAAGCCCCCGAAGATCTTCTACGAGACCGGTGCTGTAGGAAAAGAACCGGTCTCGATCCTCGTAGGCCGGGACCCGCTTGAAATTGTCGGACAAATCTGCACTATCGCTAAATTATACCATGACCGCAGCTAAACCAAAAATCGGAAAGATTGATCGCGAACTGTTCTCGGAATTCATCCTCCACCGCCTCGGGAAAACCGACCCGTCAGTTATTGTCCCTCCTATGACAGGGATCGATGCAGGTGTCGTGGATATCGGCAACGGGAACGTACTGATCATTGCCGAAGACCCGATCTTTGCCGTCCCGAAACAGCCGCTCGATATGTTCGGCTGGTATACCGTCCATATCGGGGCAAGCGATGTGGCAGTCATGGGTGTCAGGCCGCAGTACATGACCTATTCACTCCTCCTTCCCCCGGAGACCAGCGACCAGGATTTCCGGACCATCGTGGATTCGATCCACAGAACTGCCGTTGAGCTGGGGATCGCCATTGTCGGGGGACATACGGGTTACTACCCCGGCTTTGCAGCCCCGACCATCGGGGGAATTACGGTCTTTGCCATTGCGGAGAAGGACAAGTATGTCACACCCGCGGGAGCACGGCCGGGCAATGACGTGATACTGACCAAGGGGCCGGCCATAGAAACTGCCGGCATCCTCTCCGTACTGCGCGAAGCGGATTTGCAGAAGAAATACCCGGAAGGGCTGATCCGGGATGCACAGGCACTCTGCCGGCAAATGACCGTGGTTGAGGATGCACTCACGGCAATGGCGGCCGGGGGAGTCACCGCGATGCATGATGCAACCGAGGGCGGGGTGATCGGAGGTCTCTTCGAGGTTGCCGATGCGAGCGGGGTCGGGATGGTTATCGACGAGTCCCGTTTTGTATATCCGGATGAAGTGCGGATGGTGTGCGAGACGTTTGGTATCGATCCCGTAGCCGCAATCGCCGAGGGGTCGCTCCTTATTACGGCTGACCCGGCCAGTTCAGAAAAGATTATCGGAGCACTTGCACAGGCCGGTATCCGCTCGTCGGTGATCGGGACCGTGACTGCTGATCCGTCCACACGGACCCTGAAGCGGCGGGACGGTACGACAGCCCCCCTCGCGATACCCGCACAGGATCCGTTCTGGCCGGTCTTTTTTGAAAGCGTGGTGTAATCCCGCCGGCAGAACCTACTTTTTTCGTGCCATGATCCTGTTGTACATCTCCTCACCAACACATTCCTTTGCATGTTTGCACCACTGGATGCATGATTCGATATCATTGTAGACCACAAAGCCGCACCCCCAGCATTTCACTGAGATATCATTCGAGAATAGTTCTGCTTCCTCACCGCACTGCGGGCACTTCCTGATCGACAGGGTAGGTGTTTTAAGATTTGCGGCACCCGGGCAATGGTCAAGCATCATCTTCCTCATTACAGAGTCAGCACACGGTCAAAAGAATTCATGGGCCGGATAATACGCTCATCATCAGTAACCGGCGTATTGACAAGCGGTGAGACAGGATACATCGACATGTTCTCTGCGGGAAACGGTGTAAGGATTTCTTTGAGATCTCCAGCGCTCAAGGGGGTTTTGGAAAGCCAGCGATCTTCATTCTCTGGTAAAAGAATCGATGGCATCCGGTTGTGGATTTTTGCAATCAGATCGTTGGGTTCGGTGGTTATGATCGTATATGTAAAGACAAGATTTCCTTCCGGATCGGTCCATCGATCATAGAGTCCGGCAAATGCAAAGAGCGGGCTTTTTAGCAGGTGAATGTAAAAAGGGATCTTTTTACTGCCTTCTTTTTTCCATTCGAAAAAACCGGATGCCGGGACAAGACAGCGTCGGTTCTTCAGCAGACCTTTGAAGGAAGGTTTTTCTGATAAGGTTTCTGCACGTGCATTGATCGGTCGTTTTGCCGTTTGAATGTCCTTTGTCCAGTGAGGTACCATCCCCCACTTCATGATGACAAGCTCATTTTTTTCTTCATGGACGATGACCGGCATTTCGCTCCCAGGTGCGATATTGAACCGTGAACGTGACCCGATCATCAGGTTGAATACCCTGAACCTGTTGCCAAGATCATCGATACAGATGAGGGAATAGCGGCCGCACATACAGCTTGATCGTTTCGGATGTTCGTTAAACCAGTATATCATCCTGCCGCAGGGGTGATGAAAATACTCTGCCTGAAGTACATACACCATACAAAGATGTAATATCGCCAATCGCCAAGTAACCGGCAACCTATGGCAGAAAAACAACTTATCTCGACAATAAAGTATGTAGCCGCAACAAAGCCGGCATTTTTCCTGTCAGAGATTATCCCCTACCTCGATGAGCCGTTGCCGGTGCACCAGCTGTTCAGCATCATATCGCCTAAACTTTCCGATATGGGGCTCATGGCAAAAAAAGGTAAGGGGGATTTTGAGATTATTCGAATCCCTCCTGCACAACCATATCTCATGAATCAGGAGGAACTTGAACGGCAGCAAATTTTTTTTACAAAAAGAGAAATGCCTGGTTCCCTTGCACAAAGTATCGAAAAGTACATCACAAAAAAAGTTGGAAAGGACTGGAATGATCCGGTCATCATCGAACGCCTCCGACGGGCGATTGTCTCCCAGAAAGACGATTACTGGAAACCCTCACACAAACGGTCATTGCACTACATAAAGGGTTATAGTGTTCTCGGTTATCTTGCCTACCACTTCCCGGTATATCTTATCCAGACCGGGCACCTGCTCCTGATGCTCGCACGCGACGGGCTGCTGAAAAAAAGCATGACCATCCTCGATGTCGGAACCGGACCAGGTGTTGTCCCGCTCGCTATTGCGGATTTTTATTCACGGCTCGATGATGCACAGGCAACCATTTATTCCCTGGAAAGGTCAGAAGAGCATATCGAGGCATTCACGTATTTAAGGGACGCATTTGTCGGCAGGAGCGGGAAGGTAAGGATCAAACCTCCTACAAAAACTGACATCAGATTGATGGACGGTGACAAACTCCCGGAAAAAATCGATCTGGTGATCTTTTCCAACGTCCTTAATGAACTCCCGGATGCCACCATGGAAGTCAGGGCTGACATTGTCGCACAAATCTCAGAGCGACTCGCTCCTGATGGTTCAATCCTGATTGTCGAGCCTGCGGATGAGGAGAACGCGACCCGCATGCGATCACTCACCGTTGCGCTACAAAAAAAAGGGCTGTCTATCTATAGCCCGTGTTCATTCATCTGGGGTTCAACCTGCACTGCCCCCCGCTGCTGGAGTTTTGAGACTGCACCTGCGATCAAACTCTCCCGGTTGATGGAGACTCTTGCCCACTGCGAGGATTCATACCGGTACGTGAACACCGACATCAAGTATAGTTATGCTGTCCTGCGCAAGGATGGAATGCGAAAGGAAAATTTCCGTTTGCCCGCAGGATCAAAATTCCTCCGGTTATCCAAACTGCACCTGCATGTCGGAAAACGGATCAACGTTACCGGCTTAAAGATGTCCGGTGAACTCGGGGATGCACGATCTCATGTGTTCAAGCTCTGCGACGGGACTGCGAAAACACCGGTGTATGCGGTGCTGCCTTCCTATCATATCACACCGGAAAATGATGCGATTACGTCAGCACCATATGGCTCAATCCTTGAACTGCGAAATGTACTGGTGCGGTATAACAAGGCGCATGACGCGTATAATCTGCTGGTGAGCAGGAATACGAAGGTTGACCCGGTAATTTCCTAAAATTGAAAATAGTCAAAAAAATTACCTGAATGCTACGAGTATAGCATGATCCGCTACAACACTCGTAACGTTGTAACTCGTGATCACTCCTTTATTTATTCCATCTGCGACAACTTATTTGATATTTTTATTTCAGGGGATGAAGAAAATGGTTGTTTTCGTCATCGTTAACAATAATATTCCCTTTAAGGATCGCTGCTGACTTCTATTAAAAAAATCCCAACTTTTTGACTATCTCATAAAAAAATTCACTCTAAAAAATCCTGGGTATAACCATTACACGTATCACAACACCTTTGTCCTTGCGATGCACAGAAGAGTTTTGTGCTTTGCTCACAAAAAAAATAAGAACAGAATTTTAAGTATAGTATTTTATCCAATCAAGGTGTTGAAGTGTCACTTTCGAAAGGTTGCGTTCTCTGCCACCAGGGTGCAAAGATGGTGCTCTTTGTTACGGGACGATGCCACCGCTCCTGCTGGTACTGCCCGCTGTCCAGTGAACGGAAAGGAACAGACACCGTTTATGCAAATGAGCACCCGGTTGATATCCCGGATCAAATGATTGAGGAAGCGGAGAACATGAGCGCCTTAGGCACGGGGATTACCGGCGGAGAACCGCTCCTGTGCCTGGACAGGGTTACCCTCTATTGCCGGCTGCTCAAGGAACATTTCGGTCCTGACCACCAGATACACTTGTATACCGCAAAAGCCCCCGACGATAACGAACTGGGACAGATGAAATGGCTCGTTGACGAGATCCGTCTTCACCCGCCTCATGACTGCTGGAATACAATTCTCGACACTGACTACATCCGATCGGCAAAACGGGCAAAAGAGATGGGTTTTGATATCGGTATTGAAGTACCCGCTTTGCCCGGTCTCGAACTACTCATACCTGCACTTCCCTACCTGGACTTCCTCAATATCAATGAACTCGAATGGGGCGAAACAAATGCGTACCAGATGCGGGAGCGGGGGTATGAACTTGCAGACGAACTGCACAACGCAATTGAGGGGGCAAAAGGCTGGGCAGAGGAATTGTGCCGGCACGACAAGGTACACTGGTGTTCATCTGCATTCAAGGACTCGGTTCAGCTGCGGGAACGATTGAAGCGAATCGCAGAAAATACTGCCCGGCCGTTTGATGAAATTACTCCGGACGGAACCATCGTGTACGGTGTGCTTGAACCCCCGCTCCAGCAAGAAGTGATGTGCACGCAATTATGCGAGCAGGCACTTGAGCCGGGAAGTTTTGAGATCTGCGGGGATCGGATCGAGATGGCGTGGTGGCTGCTTGAAAAAAATGCTGATGACCTGCCCGGGAAAAAATACGTTGTTGAGCGCTATCCGAACGGCGGCATGATTGTCGAGGTGACCCCGCTATGATCCTGCGCCCGCTTATTGACACGCTGTACGAGAGGTATCTTAAGATGCAGTGCAGGCATGTTCCCAACCATATCGCTATCATCCAGGATGGTAACCGGCGCTATGCAAAAATGCTGGGTATCGATATCCCGCAGGGGCACCGTGCAGGAGCTGACAAAACTGAGGAGATGCTTGACTGGGCACACGAACTCGGTATCAGGCATATCACCCTGTATACATTCTCAACGGAAAATTTCTCACGGAAGAAAGAGGAGGTTTCACATCTGTTCGCTCTCTTCAAAGAAAAGTTCCTCGATGTGCTTCACGATGAGCGGGTTAAGAAATATAAGATCCGTGTGCAGATGGTTGGTGACCGGTCGATGCTTCCTGACGACCTGCTGTCAGCAGTGGATGCCGCCGAGAAAGCAACACGGGATCATACGGGTTTTACCCTCAATATCGCCCTTGCATACGGGGGGAGAAACGAGATCGTGCTTGCTGCCCGTGAGATCCTTTCGGCAGTCGCAAAAAACGAGGTAAACCCGGATGCGATTGATGTCCAGCTGGTAGAACGGCACCTGCATGAGGGAAAAGGGATCCCGCCAGTCGATCTGATCATCAGGACGGGTAACGAATGCCGCACATCTAACTTTCTCCCGTGGCTTGCAACCGGGCACGAATCGGCAGTATATTTCTGCGCTCCCTACTGGCCCCTTTTCAGAAAAATTGATCTGTTGCGCGCCATGAGAATCTATGACCAGCGGGCTTCATTAAAAAGGGGCCTGAACTAAAAAATCCGGTTTTTTAATAAAGAGAGAGAAAGATCGTATACTATATTTCTGTTCACGGTCAGATCAACTGGTGAGAAGATATGTCAGGGAAAAAAGATCAAAATGACCAGTGGCGGCAGACATCGGTAGTGATAAGGGCTGATATCTTTTTAAAAGCCGGTGAACTGGGACTGGATATCAGTAATGAATGCAACCAGGCACTCGCTAATCTGGTGGGTATTGATTACCGGCAACAGCAGTTTACCGGTCGGACAATTTCGGATCCGGTCATCCTTGATGCAGACACTCAGATAAAAGGACCGAGAAGAACCAGCCAAAAAATGCAAGCTCCCGACATTCACCCGGTAATCAATGCAGATGATCCGACAGCCATTACAAAGGTTATGAAAGCAAAACGGCAGCCACCGGTAAAACCCGTTCCGGAGATTCCGGTTTTGAAAGACTCCTCTCCCGCGGATTCAGCTATCGCTCCCAAACCTCCCGCACAGGGAGTTTCTCCTTTGAGAAAAGGAAAAGCGGTTGCATCGGATAAGAAAAGAAAAGATGATGGTTTGAAAAAATTCGTTGTAACAAAGATTACCCGTGTGGATGCAGATGATGCGGTGATCGCAAAAGATGATTTGTACCAGGCATTTACCCGATGGTGCCGGGACCACCGTATTGCAACGGTACCTGAACGAAAGGTGTTTGCCACTTCACTAAAAAACAAGTTTGCAATCACAGAAAAAATGGTAAACGGAACTCCCTGCTGGGTGAACGTCCACCTGAAATAATCCCGCTATTTTCCAAAACGCCGTATTCGTGACTGGTAATCCCTTATCAACCGCAGGAAATCCACTTTCCTTACATATTTCCAGTTAATATCCGAGAAGAAAAGTTCGGAATACACTGACTGCCAGATGAGAAAGTCCGTGAGGTGATTCCCCCCACTCTTGATCACAACGTCGGGGGTATACTGGAAGGTCAGGTAGGATTCGAGCGTTTTTTCATCGACATCTTCTGGCAATACATGATCCTGCGCCATCCTGCGGATACATGAAGTGATTTCCTCCCTTCCGCTTTTCCCGATAGCAACAACAACATCCATCCCGTTCCCGGCTACCTCTTCTTTGTCGCCGGTATGGAGGATCAGATGGGAAACATTACCAATTTTTCTGACAGCGGGCAGGTATTGCGTCATTTCTTCCGGAACCGGAGTACTGATATGGAACGTAAGACCCTGGATCCCTGGCTTAGATGACGGGTTATGCTTGAAAACGAAGTCTGATATCTCATTGCACCATGAAGTGATAAGAAACAGATTCTCCGGGGCATCTGCCATATCCTGCCCGCTGATCATGAAGCATACATGCCCCGGCAATTCGGTTATCTGCCGTTTGAGCATATATTCATAGAACCAGTAAATCATCTCTGCCCCACATTGCTGATAATAATTATTTTCTAAGAGACTTACCCTTTAATTTGTTTAGGTCTTCTCTTTTAGTGTTGCACCGCTTTTTCCTCATATTTCGTGCTACCCCCACTACCTGCCATGAAATTTCCTTATCCGGGGCTTCCCGGGTTTTCATAGGAATTACCCAAATCAATAAAGTTGTCAGGTGCCCAGATATAATAAGAGAGATACTATGCAGCCCTCCCTGCGGGAAGATTACCTGGAAGCCATCCAGCACTTCACGATACTAAACGGGCACTCCCCCCGGCCTCATGATCTAGCAGCAGTATTTGGCAAACCTGAATCAGAAATACAATCCGATCTGGGCGATCTCAGAGAGAGCGGGGATATTACGATCGCCGGAGATACAACCGTCAATCTTACAAAGACGGGCAGATTGACTGGCGAGTGCGTCATGAAAAAACACGAGACGCTCCAGTTTTTTTTATCAGAAATTCTCGGCATGGATTCCTCATCAGCATCTTCTGAAGCATGCACTCTCGAGCACTCGGTTTCTGATGAGACTGTCGATCGGCTCGGGAACTATCTTAAAAAAACAAGACCCTTGGGGGATAACAGCGCTGACAGGCAAAAATCCGCCGTGTGCGGGTATACGGGAGCGACCTGTGATGAATCCCGTGCTCCGTCCTCATTGCTTGATTTTAACGAGGGGGATGAATTAGTTGTGCGGTGTATCCTGGGACAGTCATGTGCAAAACGGCTGCTTGACCTCGGTGTTGTGCCGGGCGAAAAAGTAAAAATACGACGGAAACTTGGGACCCATGCGCTGGTCCTCCAGGTAAAAGGGTGTGATGTTGCCCTGAGCCCCGAGATCGCTGCCGCGGTGTCTGTGGAACGCTTCCCATGAAAATCGCACTTCTTGGAAACCCCGGTGCAGGAAAATCCCTCATTTTCAACCAGCTCACCGGACTTGGGGTTGAGGTGAACCGCTATCCCGGCTCCTCTGTCTGTCTGGAATGTGGCAATGTCTGTTATAAAAAAGAGAAGATCGAGATCGTTGACCTGCCCGGGATATATTCCCTTGACGGGAGTTCTGAAGAAGAAGTACTGGTGCGGAAATTCCTTGAATCCGGGGAAGCAGATATCATCGTTGCTGTTCTCGATGCCACAAAACTTGAACGGAACCTCTATCTCTTCTCTCAGGTAGCTGAATTCTCTCCAAAAATAATTGCCATCGTCAACATGATTGACGATGCTGAGCGGCAGGGGCTCATCATCGATGTCGACACGCTTTCAACCCACCTGGGAGTTCCCGTTCTTCTTACTGCCGCGTCAGAAGGGAGAGATATTGACCGTATTCTTCCCCTTGCACTGGGATCCGGCAGAGTTGTGACCCTTCAGGTACCTTACGACCATCATATCGAGGCGGCACTCAAAAGCCTAGAAAAAACGTTAGGCACACCCCGCTATAAGAATCTGCTTGCCCTGCAGGGTACTGGTGAGGATCACATGCTCCTTGATGCTGCAGGAGCTATCGCTCACGAGATTGAACAGCGCCATAGGATGTCAGTCCGCCAGATAATTGCAACGAACCGGCATAACTTTGCCCGAAACGTTGCAGCTGTTGCAGTCAGGCAGGGAGATCGGAAAAAAACCTATGATCTGGACAGTCTCCTCACCCGGGTATTTCCCGGAGTCCCGATCCTTATCGCCATCCTCTTTTTTCTGCTCCTGTTTGTCTTTGTAATCGGCTCGTGGATGCAGGAGCTGATTGTGCAGAACTTCACCACCTACGTTATCCTGCCGTTTGGAGCTATGGGCTTCCCCCCATTTGTCGAGAGAATCGGGTTCTCGGTCCTGATTGCGCTGGAAGCCGGTCTCGGCATCGCATTTCCGTTTATCTTCACGTTTTACCTTGGACTCTCGCTGCTCGAGGACACGGGATACATGACCCGTGCCGCATTCCTTGCGGACCGTGCGATGCACCGGCTCGGCCTGCATGGAGAAGCGATCATCCCTATGGTGATAGGGTTTGGATGCACGGTGCCCGCAGTGATGAGCCTGCGTATCCTTAAAACACGCCGTGAACAGACAATTGCAGCGTTTCTTATCAGCATGGTTCCCTGTTCTGCAAGGACGGTTGTCATCGCCGGTATTGTTGCTGCTTTTGTCGGGATTATCTGGGCATTTTCCATTTATCTTATAGTGTTTGTCCTCATCATTCTCACCGCAGTCGTACTCAGCCGCATCACACCCGGTGAGCAGTTTGGCATGATCGTTGAGATGTCTGTGCTCCGCAGACCCCAGGTACGTCTGGTGCTGGCTAAATCCTGGCTCCGGATCAAAGAGTTCCTCTTTATAGCGATGCCACTTTTGATCATCACCAGCATAGCACTCGGGCTTTTCCAGTATTTCGGATTGACCGATCTCTTCCAGCAGATGGTTGCCCCGGTAACTGTGACCCTGCTTGGGTTGCCCGGCTATGCATCCACGGCGCTGTTATTCGGGGTCTTCCGTAAAGAACTCGCTTTTGAGACGCTTGCAGTCCTTGCTGGTACTGCTGATCTCGGTTCGGTGATGACAGCAGCAGAGCTGTACACATTTGCTATCGTGAGTGTCCTTTTTATTCCCTGCATCTCCACTATTGCAGTCCTGTATCGCCAGCTGGGGGCACGAATTACTGCCCTTATATCGGTTTATACCGTTTTTCTGGGCTTTTTTGTAGGAGCAATTATAAACATTCTCATGAAATGATCAATCGATATATGACTGGCATACAACAGGGACCTCACAGTTTGATCAGGATTGCGGCGGTTTTAATGCGGGGAAATGCGGTTCTTATTGACGCGTGCCGTGGATTACCCAGGACATATCTTTTCTCTGCTGAATAGGGAGTGATGCGATGCTGACTTTTATCGGCCTCGGGCTCTATGACAGGAATGATGTTTCAGAAAAAGGGCTCACCTGCATCCGGAACGCGGATCATGTCTTTCTTGAAATTTACACCTCCCGGCTCATGGGCACATCGTATGAAGAACTAGAGAAACAGTATGGGAAACCCGTGCATCTTCTCGGACGGAACGATGTAGAGCAGCATCCCGATGATCTATTGAGCAAAGCAGAGCGTTCACACGTAGTATTTCTCTGTGCCGGTGACCCGATGGTATCTACCACCCATGCAGATCTGCGGATGCGTGCTGCGGCGAGGGGGATAACTACTGCAATTATTCATGCAGCCTCCATCTCAAGTGCGGTCTGCGGTCTTTCCGGACTCCAGAACTACCGGTTTGGAAAGTCCTGCTCGGTACCCTTCCCGCAGAAGAACTGGTTCCCAACAACACCGATTGAGGTTATCTCGCAGAACCTGTCGCTGCGGTTGCACACGCTGGTGTATCTTGATATCCAGGATGAACGGTATATGACCATCCATGAAGCGATAGACCTTCTCGAACAGATGGCAGCAGAGAAAAAGATGCATATACCCCTTTATGTCGGCATTGCACGGGCAGGATCAGATGATCCGCTGGTACGGGCAGGATCTGCAGATACCCTGCAATCTGTTGATTTCGGACTGCCCCTGCAAATCCTGATCGTCCCTGCTGAACTGCACGACATGGAGCGCTCGTACCTGGAGATGTTTGCCGGCTTATGAAGATTGCAGATTGCCAGATCCTTTTTACAACAACACTTTCCATGACGCGAATTGTTGCACCGGAAAGAACACCTCTCAACAAAATCGCTGCCTCTGTCCTGGAAATGGCACGCGCCTACGAAAGCGACGGGATAACATTTTTTGTGTCACGCGATCCCGTCAATGCACTTGCGGGTTTTTACTATGGCCTGGGCTGGTTACATTTCGGCCTGTCATACGGACTGCTTTCCATCACGCATCCAAAAGGATGCCCATTTTCAGGACCGCAGGAGAAACTCCAGCCACAGTTCATGGCAAAACTTGAAGAGAAAACAAATCGCTATGCACACCTGCTGGATACTGCCAGATCCTCAGTCAGGTGTGTTTCGGATCCTGCTACAACCAGTCATGATTTTGCTGAGCGCATCCTCGCTGTTGCTGCGGTTTATGCCAGACACGGAGATTACTGCAGGAAATCCGGCGAACTTGAAGATGCCCTTGCCAGTTTCAGTTACGGACACGGCTGGCTCGATGCCGGAGTAACCGCCGGATTCTTCCGCATTGTGGCAGAGCGGGATCTCTTCACGATCTAATCGTGAAAACTGTGCCCTGCTTATACGGAGTGCTCGTCCAACACGGATTCAAGTCATAAAAAGGTTTATACTATGTCCAATAATCTGTAAAGATACCACGTACATACAAAAAACGTGCTCATTTTGACGAGGGAAATCATATGGAAAGGTCACAGGTAAAATGGCTTTACATTTCCGTCGGATTCTCTCTTGTCGTTTTAGTCATTATTCTGTACCTTACCATTAATGAAAATACTATCCATTACCTCAGGGAGATCAACCCCTTCTTCCTCATCCTCGCATTCTTAACCCATATACTCACCATGTGCTTCTGGGCATGGCGCGTCCAGAAGATGACAGGTTCGCTGGGTTACCGGATTGGTTTTTTCTACAGCCTGAACCTTGTATTTGCCAACCTGCTGGCAGCTGCTATTACCCCCGCACAGGCTGGTGGAGAGCCGGTCCGCATTCACGAGCTCTATCGGGCAAACGTACCACTCGGGGATGCAACCGCAATTGTGATAATGGAGCGGGTGCTGGACGGTATCGTGCTTGCTGCCCTGGCAGCGTTTGCGATGATTGTCCTTTCCGATGAGTGGAAAAGTCTTGGCGCAATCTCAGAAGTCATGGTCTTCATAACCTGGATCTTTGTCGCAGGTTGCCTGTTCCTCTTCTATATGGCGATTAAGCGGCCGGATATTGTGAAAAATATCGTAAACCGTTGTGCACGATTCTTTGCCCGGAAATGGGAGAAAAGGAGGATCGAAGAACTGGTCGAGCGTGCGGACAAGGAAATTAATAATTTCAATCATGCTGTTATCAAGTTTGTAAAAAGTGCCAAAGGAGGACTCTTGTGGGGGATGATGTTTACCCTGCTCTACTGGATATCAGAGATTGTCACCGCCTCCCTTATCCTTGTCGGGCTTGGGCAGCCACCGCTCATCTTAGAGTCTTTTGTGATCCAGCTCATCCTTGCAATCCTGATGATGCTCCCCCTCACACCGGGAAGCTCCGGCATAGCTGAAGTAGGGGCAACATCGATGTACGCCCTTTTTATCCCTGCATCGATTGTCGGCATTTTCGTTGTCATCTGGCGTATTGTCCTCTACTACTTCAATATTGCTCTCGGTATACTCTCCAGTATTATTATCGTTCGCCGCGAGGCAAAATTAAAGGAATGAACTCACTTTTCCGATGACCTTAACTCTTATCACTGATGGCATCAATCACTGTGCACTGGCATGACGCAAATCAGGTGCAAAGTAAAAGGTGTGTTTGTCGCCATCAGCGACGCTGCCACAGTCCCGCTGGTGGTACTTTTTGATGGGGGAGAAGAACGCCATCTGCCGATTTTTATCGGGCTCTGGGAAGCAGTATCCATCAATAGTGCAATAAACAAGGAAGTTCTGCCCAGACCATTCACCCATGATCTCTTTTTAGAACTGCTTGCCAAATTTTCCATCACCCTGCGCTTTCTGCAGATAGACAGTATCGAGAACGGTGTTTATTACGCCCAGCTCGTCCTCTCTGCTAATCACCACGAGGAGTATATTGACTGCCGTCCCAGTGACGGTATTGCACTTGCACTAAGGGGAGATGCCCCCATATTTGTTGATGAAACCGTGCTTATGTCGGCTGGCCAGAAAATACAGGATCTTCCCGAGATGGTTGACTTGTCGACCTTTTTGCAGAGATAGGATTTTTTGCTATTTTCGCCGCCGCTCAAGTTCCTGCATCACATCGGACAGGTCAATGTCTGATGCACGCAGCGCAACGAGAAGATGGAAGATAAGATCAGATGCTTCTTCGACTGTACGTTCATTCACACCGTTTTTTGCGGCAATAATAAACTCGGTTGACTCCTCGCCCACCTTTTCCAGCACCTTATCAATACCCTTGTCATCCGCAAGCAGCCGGCTGGTATAGGATTCCTGCGAGGGATTTTTTGCCCGTTCCTGGATAACGGACCAGATCTCGGCAATAATTGCCGGATCAACGGCATCTTTCATGCATCCTCCTTCACGAGAAGAACTTCCCCGATATCAAAACCAAAGAACCTCCGGGAGAGGATGCGCGCTTTTTCGATATTGCATCCTGACTTTCCAATCGCGATACCAAGGTCACTTCTCAACCTCACAAATACATTCACCGGTCCGTTTTCTGTACTCCGCTCGGTACCCACCACTTCTGCCGGTTTGAAGATGTTTGTGATAAATTCCTCCGGGGTTTCCGCATACTCCACCATCTCGATCCGCTTGCCGAGCACATTCTGGAGACGTTTGATATTATCCCCTTTTTTGCCAATCGCAAGCCCCATATCTCCCTGGCGGATCACATAGATCACCCGGTCAAACCGGTCATCGATCACGCAGTCGAGTGCTGTGGATTTTGTGAGAATTCTTAATTCCTCAATGTACCTTCGCTCTTTAAAGCCAATATTGCGTTCCATATCAAAATCAGTCCTATTGTATCCGCAATTTTTTTTAAGATATTCGAAATTTTGAGATACTGTTGATAGTATATCCGGCTAAGCCGGATTCTGCATTGTGGTTTAAAGAATATTCATACACTGCTAATGTAAAAAAGTTGTGAAGAGATCCTGACAAAATCAGCGGATTGAGTACGTGATGGACACCTGTGCGGTTACGGTTACATCGCCGGGCTGGATGGGAGTTGGTGCCGCAGACTTCGTCATGGTATTGCCAGCCTGGTAGTTTTCAAAGAGAACCGGCGCGTAACCCCCGCTGATGTCTGCGCTCTTTACATCTACAATAGTAACGCCAAGTGCACTGGCAACAGTATCCGCATCTGCCCGGGCGAGGTCGACAGCTTTTTTCAATGCTTCTGTCCGGAGTACCTGTGCCTGTTCATCGGAGAGCATAAACTGGATGGAACTGGCCTGGTTTATTCCGTTTGCAACCGCGATGTCAATGACTTCNNTAAATGTTGTACCCGGTGGTCTTGAGTGCATCCTTTGGCAGACCTGCGGCAACGAGCGCATCGATCACCTTTGTCATCTGCACCGCATTCGCCTGCTGTGCGACTTTTACATCAGCATTCTCAGTCTCAACAGCAAACGTGACCTGTGCCCTGTCAGGAGTGCCAATAATATTCCCGCTGCCATAAGCATGAATCACGTTTTCGTCACATGTAACTGGAGTGGCAGCTGCAACGCTACCGATACTTGTCATCGCAAGAATCACGATGACCAGCGTGAGTAAAGATATCTTCTGCATCATAATTATCGCATGATCTTATCGGGAAAAAGATTAAACTTTGCTCAAACTTGCGAAAAGAGTTGCAGTTATCGATGTAAACCTGTTCCCCAAACTACAATATAATTGAGCACGTATAGTACCCCGATTGAGCATGGGAGCAACAATCGTAGAGAAGATATTTTCTAAAAAGTGTGGCGGGGATATACGGGCAGGCGAAGTGGTAATGGCTCCTGTTGACGGGGCGATGATCCATGATATTACCGGCCCCCTTGCCATCCAGAAGTTCTACGAGATGGGTGGATCGAAGGTGTTTGACCCAAAGCACGTCATCATGCTCTTTGACCACCAGATTCCGGCAGACTCCATTCCGGCAGCCGAGAACCATGTATACATGCGCAAATTTGCTGCTGAACAGCAAATCCACAATTATGACATCAATGAAGGTGTCTGTCACCAGGTGGTGCTGGAGAAGGGAAGAGCAGCCCCGGGCGAGATTATTGTCGGGGCGGATTCCCACACCTGTATGTATGGTGCTGCAGGAGCGTTTGCTACCGGCATCGGTTCAACCGATATGGGTTTTGTCCTGAAATTCGGCGCTTTATACTTCAAGGTGCCCGGCACCATCCGTGCAGAGGTTTCAGGGAAGTTCCCCAAACGTGTCGGGGCAAAAGACCTGATCCTTTCAATTGCCGCAGACATCGGTGCCGATGGGGCAACCTACGAGGCCATTGAATTTGCAGGAAAGACGATCTCAAAACTCGATATGGCAGGGCGGATGACCTGCTGCAATATGGCCATTGAGATGGGTGCAAAAGCAGGCATTGTCGCACCGGACAAGATTACCTGGGAATACATGAAGGGGCGGCGTAAGATGAAATCGTTCCCGCTGGAGAGCGATGACGATGCCAGCTTCGTAACAAAACGTTCCTACACCGTCTCGGATATGGAGCCCCAGGTAGCCGTACCGCACAATGTGGATACCGGTGTGCCAGTGAGCAGGGTTGCCGGTACGCACATTGACCAGGTATTTATCGGTTCGTGCACGAACGGGAGGTTTGAGGATCTGGAGGAAGCAGCAGAGGTGCTGGGCAGGAAGAAGTTCAACCCCAAAGTCCGGGTCATCATCATTCCGGCATCCCGGGATGAATACTTAAAGACCTTAAAAGCCGGACTTATCGGGAAATTTGTAAAAGCCGGAGCACTGGTGGAAGCGCCGTGCTGCGGACCCTGTATGGGCGGGGCATTCGGACTGCTGGCGCCGGGCGAAGTGTCGCTGTCGACCTCGAACCGGAACTTCAAGGGACGGCAGGGGAGCACGGAAGGCAAGGTGTACCTCTGCTCCCCGGCAACTGCGGCAGCAAGTGCGATCACCGGTATAATCACCGATCCGCGGGAGGTCTGAACATGCGAGTCTGGAAGTTCGGGGACGATATCGATACGGATGCAATTATTCCGGGCAGGTTCTTAACCATCTATGATCCAAAGGAACTCGCGAAGCATGCCTTTGAAGGAACCCGGGATGATTTTTCAAAGAAGGCAAAAGAGGGGGATATCGTTGTGGCAGGGCGCAACTTCGGTTGCGGCTCTTCCCGCGAACATGCCCCGCTTGCACTTATCGGCGCCGGTGTGAAGGTTGTAGTGGCGCAGTCGTTTGCACGGATTTTCTTCCGGAATGCGATCAATGTGGGTGTGCTTCCTGTCGTATGCCATAAAACCGATCAGATTGCTGATGGTGCAAAGATCACCCTCAACATCAGGAAGGGCATCATTGAAGCGGACGGCAAGAAGGTTAAGATAGAGCAAGTGCCGGAGTTCATGCAGGGTATCATCGATGCGGGTGGGCTTGTTGAATATGCAAAGAATATGAAGGAAGTGCCGGTATGTACAAAATCGCATCGATAGGCGGAGATGGCATTGGCCCTGAAATTGTCACCGAAGGAAAAAAAGTACTGGATGCCGCTGGTGAACGGTTCGGCTTTGCTATTGAGTGGACTGACTTTGATATCGGCGCTGACCGGTACCTTGCCACCGGCAAACTGCTGACCGAAGACGACCTTAAGGAACTCTCCAGGTTCAAGGCAGTCTATTTCGGTGCAATTGGTGACGAGCGGGTAAAGCCGGGTATCCTTGAAAAAGGCATCCTGCTGGCACTCCGCTTCCATTTTGACATGTATGTCAACC
This sequence comes from Methanoregula sp., assembly GCA_003141335.1. GTDB lineage: Archaea > Halobacteriota > Methanomicrobia > Methanomicrobiales > Methanospirillaceae > Methanoregula. The sequence continues at coordinate 89,917 of PLLR01000026.1, forward strand.
TCCGGCCCATCAAGCTCTTAAGCGGCGTCGAGACCCCGCTGGCCGGCAAGACTCCTGCGGATATCGACTTTGTCGTGGTCCGGGAGAACACCGAGGACTTCTATGTGGGAATCGGGTCACGGTTCAGGAAGCACGAGAAGAAAGAACTGAACGTTATCCGCGATATGTATAGCGTGAAGTTCGGCCTCGATGTAGAGAGCGATGCCGAGGAGATAGCCTACCAGATTGGGGTTGTCACCCGCGAGGGTTCACGCCGGGTCCAGACCTATGCCTTTGAACTTGCACAGGGACGGAAGAAGAAACTCACATCGGTGGACAAGGCGAACGTGCTCTCGGACGTGTACGGGCTCTGGCGCGATGTCTTTACCGAAACCGCCAGGAAATATCCCGATGTCAGGACCGAGTTCAACTTCGTGGATGCCGTCACCATGTGGTTTGTCAAGAACCCCGAGTGGTTCGATGTCGTGGTCACGCCCAACATGTTCGGTGACATCATCACCGATCTCGGCGCCATGATCCAGGGCGGGCTCGGGCTTGCACCCGGCGGCAACATCAACCCGAAGGGCACATCTATGTTCGAGCCGATCCACGGTTCAGCCCCGAAGTACAAGGGCATGGGTGTTGCAAATCCGATTGCCACCATCTGGGCGGGATCGTTATTGCTCGATCATATTGGCGAGCACAAGGCAGCTGCCGCAGTCGTTACTGCCATTGAGCAGAGCATCAGCAACGGTGTGGTCACAAAGGATATGGGGGGTTCGGCGGGGACAGCGAAGGCGGGGTCGTATATAGCCGGGTGCGTGAAGAAAGGGTAGTAAGGCTTTTTTGTACCTATTCCGGTGCCATAAGAAAAGCCCCGGTACCAATCGCCCAGATGATGAGCGGGTAGGCAATGATCCGCTCCATGCCACCTGCGGATAGTCCTAAGTAGATCTTCGCACCGAGCAGGACAATGGCAACGAGGGTGATAATCCCCAGTACTGGCGAGAACCATGACCATGGGACGGGAAAGATCCGGTACCCAACGATCGCACACAGTCCGCCGCAGATGAAGACGGTGATCGCACAGATCGAATGCGGGATGATGATCGTTTCGGGAAAGATCCCGACACCCGCAGTCCCGAGGCCGGTCAATGCCAGCAGGATGAGAAACCAGCGGTTGGTTCCCGCTTTATGAAGCAGGTAGGCAGATGCGATGAGCAGGATGCCAAAGCCGAAGATCGCGGAGTTATAGATTATCGCTGTGGATCCCACCCCGAGATCACTGATCATCTGCGTGACATGATAACCGGGATAGAGTGCCTCGGCAACAATGATCCCCATCAGGAACCATGCGGTCCCGATGAAGATGAGTGCACCGGCACGTGTCTTGTGCGTAAGAGTCATGGATATGCGACCTGATTGTGTTAAGCTCACGTTTTCTGGGGAAAATGTTTGTGCAGGGGGGTGGGGGTGCAACCCACTCAGCCAAATGGTGGACCCCTGTCACAGCTCCGGCTACATCCTGAAGAATCAGCCGGCATTAGCTATTTGAGATTTCAAGGCAGTTCGCCGGATTATTCATCCTCTTTTTCCTCCGGTTCCCGGGAAAAAAGGGACCGGAAATAATCAAGCGGTCCTTTTGCACGAGCGGATGATACACGAGTCGGCCTTCCCATGCGGTTTTTGGAGCCCCCGAAATCCCTGATGAGATATTCTGCCTCGGCAAGACCTTCCTCCACCTGTATCTTCTCGGTTACATCCACCATTGAACCAGCAATTGCGATCGTCTTTTTGTTCTTCACGACCGGGATCTCGTTCACCTCAAACCGGATGATATGCCCATCACCTGTCGCCATCTCCAGCCGGTACGGGGGTTCGCGCCTTCCGCTCGTGATCGCCCTGATCGTCCGCTCAAGACCCGCGGCATTCATCGGGTTATCGGTAAGGAAATCAGTCCACATACGTTTTCCCGCGTGCGGACTGCATCCCAGCAGTGAGCGGATACGCGGGCTGACATACATCATCACATGATCAGGAGTATGTGAGTAATACATCTGTTTCCCGCTCTCTATCACGAGCATCAGTTCCTCGTCTTTCTTCTTTATTGCCTTCTGCTCATGTTTTAGTAAGGTGATATCACGACCGGTTGCAACAATGGCGAGAACCGTATTGCCATTCTCAACAATGGACTTTGCAGACCAGCTGATGCATCGCATACCTTTGGGGGTATGTATCCACTGCTCAACAGTACAGGAAAAAGGAGGGCGGAAAAGCCTGGTCATCTGTGTGGCAATTACATCGGAATACCGCTCACCCGATACCGGCATGAAAACGCTGCCGACCAGATCCACCCGTGATTTTCCGACAATATCACAGTATGCAGAATTTACAAAAAGAAGACGACCCTCCAGGTTGAACTTGACGATAAGATCCTGCTGCGACTCGACAAGGTCCTGGTAAAAATTCTCTGTGTCTGCCGTGATTACCGCCCCCTTCATGGGTTGATGAAAAAGCTGTCCCCATGGGTAAATGAGGAGACTCCATCTTTACGTAAGGATCATCTGTTGCAGGACTATTAATGTTGCACGATATGTTCAGATTCCTGATCAAAAAAGATTATACCATTGCAGATATCTGCACCTGATCCTGCGAGAGTCTTTTCATCTTTGACAACTGCACGGACTGGTCCGGTATCTTCATGATGAAGGCATACTTGTCTTTTCCGTACATGATGGTACGGAGTGCTCCGAGGGATACCGTAAAACTCCCGTCATTGAAGAGATTAATATTCAGGGCTCTGCCGGATACTGATACCTGGGCAAGACCGCAGGTGGATCCCAGATAGTAGTTCCACTTATGGGTCAGCTCTTCGATCTGGACAAATACCCGCCCGGTGATTGCACCCGCAAGTCCGGCAACCCGGATCGCATACCGTAAGCCTTGAATATGTACCTCGATCACTTCGTGGAGGATTCCATCACTGTCAAATGCCCTGCATCCGTTCCTTTGGATATATCCTGCCTTTTCCATCATACACGACCACCATTTTGTCGTAGTACGGCGTTGGAAGAATGGGTATATAACCCATCAGTCTGCGCGGGGTGAAAGTGATGGCATGAGGCAGAGTGCCGGATACGGGTATCCGGAAATGACCGGATGAGCCATGGCGTTATTTTTTCCTGTCCATGCATGCATTCAGCACATTCTCTACAAATGAGAGGGTACCCGTGATGCCGGCAACAGGATACGGGGAAAGCTTCACCATTCCCCTTATAGGGGGGGTGAGCCCGACAAACGCCCGGTTCGTAGCAACAGACCGTTCAAACGATGACCCTATAACAAGATTGGGATCATGGTGCCGGATGAGTGCCTTAACTGATGAAAGACCCTGCACAAGCCCTACCGGGAAAGGAGAGGTGCCGGGCTCGTTGCGGGTACCGACATACAGGATTTCTGCATCAAGGTAATGCTTCAATGTTCGCGCTGCAAATGTTGCATACGAAAAACCACCAAATATTACCGTATGCGGTGGATCAAACCTGCGGAGAAACTTATCGCATGCCTTGATAATCCTTTCATCCTCACGTCGCATTTCCGTATCGACAGGACCGAAATCGGCTTCCGGACAGACCGAGGCAACTCTTCTGAATGTTTTACTAATCTCCTCAAACCCAAGCGTTCCTCCGAGAAACTCACCGACATCACTGGAAAAATCCCCGTTTGTTCCCACGGTATATGCAGCGGCATGCCCCACATTCCCGAGCTGATCCGCACAAAAAACAGTGCCAACGGGTACTGATGCATTACCCAGCAACCGCACAATTTCCCTGACATTGCCACACGAGAACGGATCGAAAAGACAGGCACCATCAATATTTATCCCTCCTGTTGCCGGATCAACAGCTGGTGCAAGAACGGAGAGCGCCTTTTTATACCCCGCCTCCACATCACCGGAAAAGCCCGGACTGTCAACAAGGATCACATCATAGTCGTTGAGCATTGACCGGATATCCTCACCGAGTATCGCGGGAACGCAGGTTGTAACCACCGCGATCTTTTTCCCACACATAGAAAGCCCGTCAACAACTTCGAGGAGTCGCTGCTCTGACCCGAAAATCACCTCATTTTCCAGGATAAATGTGCCATGGAGGGGCGCATGAAGGAGCGTGGTGGGGTAATAGTAGCACCCGCTTGACCCATGGATCACGACCTCGATACCCTCAAAACCGGCAAGACACGCAGCAGCTCCGGTCATCGCACATGGCCAGAGGGGATTTTCACACTCAGGCATGGATTGCACGCCTCCACCTATGGAGCATTCGCCGGATTCCGGTTGTACCCACGGGAGATGATAGCGGGAGGGGGACCACACAACCGTCACCATCTATAGTGATAGCGATCCTGCCTGCAACTTCGCAGGCGACACGGAATGCATCAGAAGNNGCCTCAAGAAAACCGATCGTTCCTGCAAGTCCAACCGGATAGGATGAAATATACGGTGTATCGAATCGTTGCTGCAACCGTTCACCGACAGGACACAGGTCATCGTCCCGAAGAATGTTGAGCCGGGCAGCCCCAAGCCGGGATACGTCAGCAAGGGAGCAATCACGCAGGAACCGCAGATTTACCGGTATCCCAAGTGCTGTCAGCAATCGGGTAACCTCTGCATAGTTCTCATCCACTTCATACTCGAGATTTTTCTCACCGATAATATTTGCGCACTGGATCTTTATGCAGGGTTCCGCGGTATCAGCGATGGCATTGAGTGCATTATTCACACCATTCTGAAACGTGCCCCCGAGGAATCCCGCGGTAGGAACAGGTATCACGGGTACTTTAGAGTGCCTGCTACAGACTGCCGCGACATCATCACCAATGGTATCAACAATGCAGGTTGAAAGCACAAAAATTCCACCGACATGCCGCTCTGCAACCGCATCAAGGGTCCGTTCAAGCGCCCCCTCGCCGCCAAAAATAATATCGCTTTCAGAGAGTCCTGTCGAGATCAAATCCGGGATGGTGACCCGATCGTTATCAAGTCCGGTAGCATGCAGAAGCGAGAAGTTATGATGGGTGCACCCTTTTGGCCCATGTACGATAGTAACAGTATCCTTAACCTGAGTAGTCACCGAGAGTGCCCCGGTGAGAGTGCACCCCCCGAATCTAGATAAATTCAAGGGCAAGGGATTCGAGATCATCGATTTCAAGAGGGTTGGGGATAGTGAACCTGGTATTTTCCATAATACGCGCTGCAAGGGATCGGTACTGTGCTGCCTGAGCAGAGTCCGGCTCGTACTCAAGCACCGTCTTCCTGTTGAGCTCTGCAAGCTGCACAACACGGTCCCGGGGGATATACTGAACGAGCGAACTGTTCACCCGCCGTGCAAACTCCGTGACAAGTTCTTCTTCGCGGGGCTGGTTCTTTGCATTACAGATTACACCGGCAAGCCGGCAGGTGCTCTTTGTCCGCATTGACAGGCGCTTTATCGCTTTGCAGATATTATTCGCAGCATACAGGGACATCAACTCCCCGGAGGTGACAAGGTAAATGTCCTGTGCATACCCTTCCCGCATGGGCATTGCAAACCCGCCACACACCACATCCCCAAGGACATCATAGACGATCACATCCCCCCTGAGTGCGCCGAATTTCTCAAGCAGGTGGAACGTGGCGATGATCCCTCTTCCGGCGCACCCGACACCCGGTTCCGGTCCTCCTGCCTCTACACACCGTACTCCATTAAATCCTGTATATACAATATCTGAAAGCGAGAGTTCCGCCTCGCCCCGCACCCGGACCAGGTCCATGACTGTCGGGATAAAAGTCCCGTGCATCAGCATCCGTGTGCTGTCCCGTTTGGGATCACATCCAATCTGCATGATATCCAGGCCCTGGAGGGAAAGCGCGGCTGACAGGTTGGCAGAAGTGGTTGATTTTCCTATGCCTCCCTTACCGTACAGGGCGATTTGTTTCATCACCGTACAATGGGTCGGCAATTTATATTAGATCTCCTGATGTTAAGAAAAGTAAAGTTGCGTTGCATCTATCCTTGTTGCATCTTTCCTTGCCAGGAGACCGGAATATTCAGTCAGATCCCCGGAATATGGCGATAAAGAGCATCACCACCGGGATCACTTCCAGGCGCCCCAGCCACATCACCCCGATAAAGATCCACTTTGAGATCACCGGCATATCCGGAGACACGTACCCGGTACTGGCACCGCAGGTAGAGAATGCTGATACAACTTCAAAGACGATGTCGGTGAAGGAGTACGTTGTGAGGTGGAACTGCAACACCACAAGTGTGGCAATAAAGACGGTGACTACCGAGAGGATAATGATAAGCATGTTCTTTGCAGCCTCAAGTTCTGCGGTTGCCCGGGGGATTATCCTCCCTTCGATCTTGAAGGGCTGGAGGACTTTCCCGCTGACAAAGAGCCTGCGGAACCACCAGAACAGCGTACGGAAAGCAAGAGCTACCCGGTTTAGTTTGATACCGCCGGCAGTACTGCCTGAGGCTCCCCCAATGAAGGTGAGCAGGGTTAAGAACAGCAGGGTAACACTCGCCCAGGAACGCAGGTTTGCGTTCTGGAAACCGGTGGTTGTGAGGGTCGACACGCTCATAAAGAGACCCTGATTCAATGCCGCCAGGATTTCCAGGTTCCCAAAAAAAACCAGGTCATAAGTCAGTACTGCAACCCCGATTCCTGTAAAGAGAAAGAACAGTTTCACCTGTTCATCCCCAAAAAGGCTCCCCCGCCGGTTTTCAACAATGCGATAATAGAGTTTGAAAGGCAGAGCACCGGCGATCATAATGGGAATCAGGAGCAGTTGTAGCGCATTATTATTATAATACAGGATCCCCCCTTCGTGCAGGGTAAAACCGCCGCTGGATATTGCCGAGAGTGCAAGATTGACCGATTCCCATAACGAGAGCCCGGTAAACAGGATAAGACTGATGGCAAAAAATGTGAGCACCCCGTAAATTTTCCAGAGCGCCCGCCCGGTCGCAATCACGCTGGGCATCAGCGGTTCATCCCGTCCCTCGGTGCGGAAGATCTTTGAGCTGAAAAGACCGGTACTGCTCGCGAGTGCAATCATAAATGCAATGATGCCGATGCCGCCGATCCACTGCATATAGGATCGCCAGAAAAGGAGAGCATGGGGTGCGGTGTCAAGCGACCGGATCATAGAAAACGCTGTGCCCGTCCATCCTGCCATCCCTTCAAAGAATGCGTCGGTAAATCCCATATGCAACCCAAGCATGAACGGGATACCGCTCACCATTGCACAGGTAAGCCAGAAAAGCGCCACCGAACACATAGCCGTAGAAAGCCTTACTCCCCGATCAGTCCGGGGAAGGTTTCGTAACAGCATACCAAGGATAAAGAACGTGGCAGGTACTGCTGCCATGGGCAGGAGCATGTTCCACTCGGAAAAGAGTACAGCAATGATTATGGGAACGGCGGTTAATGGCGCGATAAAGGTGAAAATATCCCCGAGATCTGCAAAAATCGTGGAGAGATGCTCAAGCCGGTGCATCACTATTGGGTTACCGCTGGTTCTCTATTAGTGTTTGCCTGCGCAAAGAAAAAGATTTTTTTGGCTTTTTTACTTTTTTTTGTTAAGCCTTGTTT
>PLLR01000008.1 GCA_003141335.1 Methanoregula sp.
AATTTAAAAAGTGTCTCACGAGCTGCTGTATAGTGAAATTTACCCTGTATAAAAAGAATATAATTTGTGTTTTTGCTCTTTTTCGTATTCCAGTTACCAATGAGATAACCTAAGTAAAATTCTGCGAGGTGCAGTAAAGAACCTGCACCCTGCTTGTGTTTTCATGTCCTGTTGGTTATTTTATAGAGCGCACTATTTTTTCCATTTAAAAATGGGAATCATCGGTTTAAAGAGATCAGGTTCCTCTTCGAATACTGATAGCTTTTGAGAACCTGAAAACAATCTTCCATTTTCATTTTTATAGGTTATCACAATTTTAATTTCTTCGAACATCGCATTCAAGGGAAATTCAAAGGTTGATTCTACTTCGAGCAACGGTATATCAAACTCAGCATTAACAGGTACAAGAGTTACGTGTATTTTTTCTGCACGGGCATTACCCGCGTTTGTGAGGATAATGGCCTTTGCATCGTCCCTGAACTTTGCCACAATCTCAGGAATACCTGAAGTATCCTGCATTATCTGGAGTGACATTAAGATGGTAATGAAGATCACACATACAATTCCTGCAAGGTAAATATCGATAAACAACAGGACGATGGTGATAAGTACTCCCAGGACAATGAGAATCTTTGTGTTTTTTTCCATAGAATTACTTGTCTTCACACCTTTTATTGTTTAACGGTTTGGTATTGAAGTGCAGGCTTCAGAATCCGACCCGTGTCATCCTCTTGTATTATATAAACAGATGAACGGGTAAAATCATAAGATCATACAAAGGAAAATGGTGGTGAAATTTTTTTATTCTTTTTTATAATTGAAAGAAATTGGTAAGAATCTTTTTTTTATAGAAAAAATATTGTTGGTTCATATGACTGTTTTATCCATAGCAGATTACGCACATATGATGCAATTGGCGGTGAGATTTTACCGGGCAGTAAGCTAAAGTCCACCATGGTTGCGCGTTTGGCATATTTACGTCCCTTGTCATTACCAGAAAGGATATAATAAAGAAATTAACGATAGTATTTTATTATAAAATAGTTAACAAATAGTTTTATTAATTATATATTGTAAACACATCGAATTATTTTTTTTCAATATTTTTTTAATATTCTTATTGTAAGCCTCTGATTGGCAAACAATCCGAAAATTATTAATAATGTACACAAAAGAGTGTAAACTGACCTATACGAAAAGTGATTTAATACGTTGCTGGTATAGGTTGAAACGTTTCAGAGGTGTTTAAGAGAATGGTGTTTCATCCTCCGGTAGCAATTACTGCAAAAGCAGGAGATGCCGGTAAGTATAAAGTTGGCCTGCCCGCATGGAACATGGTCCTTCGTGGATTCATGTCCGGCGCATATATCGCCATGGGTGGGGCCCTTGCAACAGTGTGCAGTACAGGTATTGTCTATGCAGCATTGACGCCAGCACAAGTTACAGCGGGTGTTGTTGCTCCTATAGCAGGAGGCTTCGCATCAGCTGGTATGGCACAGCTGATTCTGGGTGCAGTGTTCCCGGTAGGGCTTATCATCACCGTGCTTACGGGTGCTGAGCTCTTCACTGGTGATGCAATGCTTGCCCCGATGGCAGCGTTCATCCACAAGATTACCTGGGCACAGGTCATGACCCTGTGGGTCTTTGTTTATATTGGTAACTTGATTGGCTCCCTTGTATGGGCTTACATTATGGCAAACGGTCCGTTTGTTACATTTGGTGTGGATGCCACAACCGGGATGACTACCGCAACGATTACCGCGTTCGGTTCCAGGGCGATAGCCATTGCCACGGCAAAAGTGAGTTATGTGGGAATGATGGGTATGTGGTCAGCGTTCCTCAAGGGAATCGGCTGCAACTGGCTCGTTAACCTTGCCATCCTGCTCGGTATCTGCGCGGATGACGCGGCGGGTAAGTTCTTCGGGATCTGGTTCCCGATCATGGCGTTCGTTTCAATGGGGCTCGAACACTCAATTGCGAACATGTACTTCATCCCTGCGGGTATCATGACTGCGGGCGTAACTAATACTGTAACTACCGTAAACTGGATCAACATGTGGACATCAAATCTCATCCCCGTCACTCTAGGTAACATTGTCGGTGGTATGTTCTTCGTTGGTGTCGTCTACTGGGTTGCGTTCCGTAAAGAGATCGCAGCACTGAAGTAGATTAACCACACATACTATTTTTAATGAAGATTGGAAATGTTGACGTGAAGGTCTCAATCGTCGCGATTGCGGTGTTTGTGTTCTTCACCCTCCTTTTACTCGTTGCATCGTTATCCAGCCCTCAAGTACAATCTCAGCTTATCTGGCTTATTCCTGCCTTATTCATGCTTCTCGTAATCCCTATTGCGCTTAATTATATGAGCCGGAGCCAGTATGCGGATCTCCTACCCCATTATGAGGTAGAGGCAAAGACGGTGCGGATCAAGCTGATCAATGAGAACATGGTGGGAAAACCGGTACGGATTGAAGGTGTTGTAGAAAGAGTATATTTCCAGTTCCTGAACCGCCCCCAGTATCTTGTTGCAGACCGGTCCGGTGCGATCTCGGTCAAGATGTTCACCAGCCCGGATGAGGACGTGAAAGTGAACGATGTGGTCGAAGTGCTCGGGCAGGTGATCCACAGGTATATTGTTACCGGTGATCCGGTCGTTAACTGCGTTTCGATCAGGAAAATAAAAAAATCCTGAAATATCCCGCACGTTAATTATCAGGTTTTTTAATTCAGAAGTCCTCACATAATCCTCCGGAGGCAGTTACTCCTATGGGAGAAAAATCTATGGAAAATTCAGATCACCTCAAGGGTAATTCGGACAGGTTACTGGAGCTTGCCGTCCCTCTTTTTTCATTCGGGGGAGCGCTCGTAGCAATCCTTTTCCAGATGCTGGGCATTTCCCTGGATTTCCATTATCCCGCAACAGGCTTCGTCATTGCCTCGTGCATTCTTGCATATCTTGCCTGGATACGCCCTAAAAAGGATATTGTGGCCCTGACGACGCCCATCTACTCTTTCATCTTCTTTTTCCTCCCGACCGATTCTGAGACCGGGATCCTGCTTCAACTGCTGTATGCAGTGAGTCTCACGATCCTTTTGGTGCGGCTGAAATACCGGTTCGGCAAACCCGGTACAGCAGTATCGCTCGGGAAAAAACTGGGCGGGTCCTTAAAAACCTATATCGAACAAACCCACGATTCATTCAGCGGTATCAGTCCTGAAGCAGCCCACAGTGCAGCCGTGGTATTTGTGCGGTTCTCCGAAGGAAATTATGGGGAAGCAGCACAGGGTTCAGGAACTGCACTGTGTGAAGGGGAGACTCCCGATCCTGTGACTCCCCTTATGCGGGCTTTCAGTATTATCCGGGAACATTCGACCCTTCTGAACAAGTCACTGCCCCGTCCCGTGACGTACCTGACATTTTCTGAAAAGGACTCCCCCCTGCTGGCAAGACCCACGGTTCCCGCACATGACGATGACATGGAATTTTATACTGCGCTTGACAATGCCCTTCTCATGGTGTTCAGCGCTGCATGGAATAATTCCGAACGGGACCGCCCCCACCTGCTTGCATGCCAGGCGTTTGCACAAAAACTTTTCACATAATAGTGAAGGGGCGTATTTTTTCTGACATACACTTCCTTGTAGTACACCAGAAAATCTTCAGGTGTTTTCCGTGTAGTAAGACCGGTAAAAATAACCGGGCCCACCTTTCCTCAAAGGCAAGAAAAAGGATCATCAGACTTTTTACTTCTTTTCCAGGACCGGCACCCGCTTCATCGGACAGATATCTGCTGCGTTCATATCGCCCATCGCCCAGGCATAGCGTTCCCTGATTGTGTCGGGGAGATCATGTTCCCTGATGGGTTCAAA
>PLLR01000055.1 GCA_003141335.1 Methanoregula sp.
GGATTCATCTTCATCCTGTCATCCCTAAAACTGCCTTCAGTCACGGGCAGTTGCTCGCATCCTACCGGAACCGGGCTCTCAACAATATCATTCGGACCATGGATCACCGCAGTTGTCTGCGCAATTGTTCTCCTGTTCCAGAGCCTGTTCCTTGCCCATGGAGGGCTTTCCGTTCTCGGAGCTAATATAGTCTCTATGGGAATCGTTGGACCATTGGCTGGTTATACGATATACCGGCTGCTCAGGGACACTTCTGTGAATATCTACATAACGGTATTCCTGGTTACTGCTCTTGCCGATATGTTCACCTATGTGACAACCTCGCTTGAACTTGCTCTGGCATACCCGGCAGAAACCGGAGGGTTTGTCAGTTCATTCATCCTGTTTATGGGTATATTTGCCATTACGCAGCTACCGCTTGCCATTGTCGAAGGTATTGTCCTTGCACTCGTGTTCAAATATATTGTGGCACTCAAACCCGATATCCTGATCCGGTTGAAAATCTTCTCTGAAGAAAAAATCAACACGGCACGGAATGAGATCTCATGAGGTTCAAATATACGCTTGAACTCCTGACCGTGATTGCGATTGTGACATTCTGCGCAGTATTCCTCTATACGAGTTCGACCATGAGCGGTGCGGAATTCGCCGGTTCGGACAATGTCGGTTCAGGACTTATCGCAGAACTATCAGGTACGCCTTTGGAAAATTTCCAGCCACTTATCCCCCAGTGGGTGCCGCCAAGCGGGGAAATTGAGGCCTGCCTTTTTGCACTCCAGGCTGCCGTCGGAGGTATCATGGTTGGGGGCGTATTCGGGTTCTGGATGGGTTCACAGAAGAAAGCATAATCGGGATAAAGAGAGAAGTGTACTCGTATGTTTGAGGAACTTCTGGAAGATATTGCCCAGAAGAACGGACTCCGTGAGGTTAATACGCACCTTAAACTCGCAACGGGTCTTGGAGCTATCCTCCTCTGTCTCCTTTCATCGAGTTATATACCTCCCCTTTTTATTGCTCTTGTTCTCACGGGTACAATTCTGTTCCTCGCAAAGGTGGATGCAAAAACCTATGGAGAACTTTTTATTATTCCCCTCTGGTTTGCCCTCATGAGTGTTGCCGGCATCATTCTTATCTCTGGAGGACAGGAACCATTCTGGAAATGGGATGTCCTGCCTTCTTTCTCCCTATCCATCACCCGGGAAAGCATTAACCAGGGTATGTTTGTCTTCTGCCGGGTGCTTGGAGGGATGTCTGCGATGTGCTTTATATCCCTGACAACCCCCATGACCGATATTTTCACGGTTTTCCGGCAGTGTAAGGTTCCGGAAACGGTTATTGACTTGATGATGATCATCTACCGTACCATCTTCATCCTGATGGACCAGGTCATCCAGATCTACCATGCCCAGGTGATGCGCCTTGGATATTCCACATGGCACGAATCTTTACACTCCTTTGCAACCCTGTGCGGTGCCGCATTCATTGCCAGCTGGGATGCCGGAGAAGACTTGATACGGGCGATGGATGCACGCTGTTATGATGGGAAATTCGCGCTCTTGGGGGAGACCCGTCCGGTTGAACGGATGCCAGGTCTTGCACTGGGAGTCTTCCTTGTTCTATCTGCCGCAGTTGTGATTGTTTCAGGAAACACTACCATAATCTAGGTCGCGAACCATGAGCAGCATCATACTTGAAGCACGGGATGTCCACTATCGTTATCCCCGGGGAATGGAAGCAATATGTGGTATCAGTTTCCATATACGGAAAAAGGAAAAAATTGCTCTTGTTGGACCTAACGGCGCCGGGAAATCCACGCTCCTGAAAATGTTCAATGGCATGATACGCCCGGATTCCGGGCTCATGCTCTTTGCCAACCAGCCCATCGGGTATGATATGGTATCGCTGAGGATGTTGCGCAAACGTGTGGGTTTTGTCCTCCAGAACCCGGACCGCCAGATTATTGCACCGACTGTATACCAGGATGTGGCCTTCGGGCCAACCAATCTCGGGTATAGTGAGACCGAAGTAAAAGAAGCGGTGACAACGGCACTCCGGCATGTGGGGCTGGAAGGTTTTGAACGACGCCCTCCCCACCAGCTTTCCGGTGGTGAAAAAAAACGGGTTGCTATTGCCGGTGTCCTGGCAATGGATCCGGATGTACTCGTCCTTGATGAACCAACAAGTGGACTCGATCCCTCCGGATCAGAAGATATTATGGAACTTCTTGATGAACTGAATCATGAAGGTAAGACAATCATCATCTCCACTCATAATGTTGAACTGGCATACCCATGGGCTGACCGAGCCATGCTGATGCTTGAAGGAAAGATCCTCGAGGAAGATATTCCTGAAGTGGCATTTGGGAACCCAGAGTATGTCCGCAGGGCACACCTCTCCCTCCCAACGCTTCTTGAATTGTATATAGAACTGCAGAAAAGAGGCTTTCACCTCGAGGGGAAAAAACCCCACACGGTACTTGACATGATGCAGTGCATCGAGACAATATTTGAAAACACCCTCGGCCATATCCAGCCCGGGATGATTACCGTCTGCAACGTTGACCAGGATAACCGGGAATATTTATCGGGATGGCTATCCCGCCGACAAGGGATAACCGTTGGCGCAATGGGGACCCGGGCAAAACAGAACGCGGAAATTTCCCAAATCCGGCTGGATTTTACGTATGGAGTTATTGATAAATGTATTCTTAAGGCTCTGTTAGGTGAAGATACGCTTATCATGACAACGGAAAGCATGGTTCAACGCGTTAACCAGCGGGTTGATGCCTATTGCCGGGAAAGTGGTATCCGTATTACCGTAAACCAGCTCATTTCCGCCCCTGAATCCGCCAACGAAGAGAACGGGAGTTTAAAATGACCGGCATACCCCGGATTATCATAGCTGGCACACACAGCGGGTGCGGTAAAACCACCATCGCAAGCGGCATCATGGCTGCACTCACCGCACGGGGAATGAAAGTCCAGCCATTCAAAGTTGGGCCGGACTTTATCGATCCTTCGCATCACACCCGGATCTGCGGGCGCTCTTCACGGAACCTTGATCCCTTCATGATGAGGGAACAGGGTTGCGTGGAAACATTTCTGCGGGCAACGGATGGTGCGGATATCGCGGTGATCGAAGGTGTGATGGGGATGTATGACGGAGTGGATGGTTCCGATTTTGCGAGCACCGCTCATGTTGCGCGAATCCTGCAGGCACCGGTAGTTCTTGTGGTGGATGCCAAAGGCATGTCACGCAGTGCTCATGCCCTGATTGACGGATATCGCCATTATGATCCATCCCTTTCTTTTTCCGGCGTGATACTCAATCGTATAGGCAGTCCCCGGCACCGCTCCATGATTGAATCTTCCCTGACCACTCCCGCTTTTGGGTGGATTCCAAAAAAGGAGAATCTTGTCGTGGAAAGCCGGCACCTTGGCCTGAAGATGGCACATGAGTCAGGAGCAATGGCTGACTTTGGAATGGTCATAGAAGAGAACGCAGACCTGGATGCGCTCATTGCTTCAGCAACTCGTGCACCTCCATTGGGAAACGACACAAGAGCGGATGAAACCGGACAACACGTCCGGACAACTATTGGCGTGGCTCTCGACGATGCGTTCTGTTTTTACTACCAGGATAATCTTGACCTCCTGCGCCGGGCGGGCGCAGAACTGGTTTTTTTCAGTCCCCTTACAGATCCGCTTCCGGATGTTGATGCTGTGTATCTCGGCGGGGGTTACCCGGAACTCCATCTCCCTGCACTTACGTCTTCACGGTGCAGGCAGGATCTGAAAGTGGCAGCGGATTCCGGTATGCCGGTGTACGCGGAATGCGGCGGGCTGTTGTATCTTGTAAAAGAGATTACTGCTGGTAAAACCTACCGGATGTGCAGCATCCTTCCGGCCACCGCAGAGATGACCACGCAAATCCAGGCACTTGGTTATGTCAAAGGGGAAAGCATCGGAAGCCATCCTATCCTTCCCTCCGGCCAGCAGATTACCGGCCACGAGTTTCACTATTCCCGGCTGGAGCCTGCACGCGATGCCCGTTACGCACTGCGGTTGTCACGCGGGAAAGGTATTGATGCAGGAAATGACGGGATGACCTGCCAGAATGTGCTCGGCTGCTATACGCATGCATATTTTACCATCTCATTTGCCCACGCGATGGTTGATGCAGCAGCGAAGTTTTCACAGCGATAATCGTTCTCTTATCGACAGGGTGCAGGTAAAAATCCCTTCTTGTATCACACAAGAGATAAAATTGTTGGACTGCGAACATATCCGTATCAGGATTCAGGTGAGAATACATGCGCAGCGATGAAATTAAAACCGGCTATCATCGGGCCCCGAACCGGGCCCTTTTGCGTTCTCTTGGCGTGACCGATAAGGAAATGAATCTCCCGTTTATTGGTATTGCAAATGCTTACAATACGATTGTTCCGGGACATACACATCTCAGGCAACTGGCAGAGAAAGTGCGTGAAGGTATTGCTGCAGCAGGGGGCGTCCCCTTTGAGTTTGGTGTCATTGGCATCTGCGATGGTATTGCAATGGGACATGAAGGAATGCGATACTCTCTCCCTTCACGGGAAAATATTGCAGACTCAATAGAACTGATGGTGCAGTCTCACCGGTTTGATGGTGTTGTGGGTATCGGAACATGCGATAAAATCGTACCCGGTATGCTGATGGCTGCCGCACGGTGTAATATACCCGCTATCATTCTGACCGGAGGACCGATGCTTTCCGGGCACCATGAGGGGAAAGATACATCCCTTATTGATATTTTTGAAGGTGTTGGAAAGGTGGCTGCCGGCACAATGACGGAAGAAGCATTGTGCGATCTCGAACGCTGCGCGATGCCGGGATGCGGGAGCTGCCAGGGACTCTATACAGCAAATACAATGGCATGTGTGACTGAAGCGATGGGAATGTCACTCCCCGGTTGTGCTGCAATTCCGGCAGTTGATGCTGCAAAACTCCGTATTGCAAGAGAAACCGGCGAGGCTGTCATGACCCTGGTGAAGAAGGATATCAAGCCACGGGACATCATTACAGAAAAAAGCCTGAAAAATGCAATCAGGGTTGATATGGCACTGGGGGGCTCGACCAATACCGTCCTCCATCTGATGGCACTGGCCACTGAAGCTGAAGTTCCGCTTACGCTCGAAGATTTCAATATTCTCGCTGAATCTGTGCCTCATATCTGTTCTATGCAGCCTGCGGGCCCCCATTCAATGCAGACTCTTTATCACGCCGGAGGTATTCCGGCCGTCCTTAAACGTCTGGAATCATATCTTGACGATTCTCCTACGGTGTCCGGTAAAACAATCCTTCAGATCGCAAAAGAAGCCCGCGTAATAAACGCAGAAGTTATCCGGAGCAGTGAACACCCCATTCATGTGGCGGGAGGGCTCATGATCCTTTTTGGTTCGCTTGCTCCTGATGGTTCTGTGGTGAAATGTGCCGCAGTGCCGCAGGCAATGTGGAAGCATACCGGCCCGGCCCGGGTCTTTGACGGGGAGCAGCCCGCAATGAAGGCAATCCTTGCACGGGAGATCAGGGAAGGAGATGTAATCATCATCCGGTATGAAGGCCCCCGGGGTGCACCGGGTATGCCGGAGATGCTCTCTCCCACGTCTGCACTCATGGGTCTGGGGTACACGAAGGTGGTCCTGATTACTGACGGCCGCTTCTCCGGAGGGACGCGGGGCCCCTGTATCGGTCATGTGGCACCGGAAGCAGCTGTTGGGGGGCCAATTGCGCTTGTGCAGGAAGGAGATCGGATTGCCATAGATCTCTTTGAAAAAAAGATTGACATCCTTGTTAATGTGCCAACGCTGGAAAAGCGCAGGAAAAACTTAAAACCGCATACAAGGAAACTTACCGGTGTTCTCGCACGGTATGCAAATACGGTTGAGCAGGCAAACATGGGCGCTGTGCAGCGATAGGCAAATCATTTTTATAAAAAAACAGAATATGAATCTGAGCTGATAGCGGAATTAATTGGCAAAAAAGATACCAGGATTATTTTTTTAATTCCGGTAGTAAAAAGTGTCTTTAAATTTTCTATTTTATCGCTTTGGTTATCGCTTCCTTTACCTTTTCGTCATCTTCTGTTTTAAGCGCTTTTTTAAGTGCCGCGTGCACATTTTTTCCCCCTACAGCACCGAGTACCTGAACTGCCATCATCCGGACATACCTGTTCTCATCTTTCAGCAGGATTATCAGCGGTTCTGTGGCGTCTGAGTCCCTGAATTCGCGCAGGCCTTTTGCTGCCATGTACCGCACGTGGTCCCGGGTATCATTGAGAGCCTGGATGAGGGGTTGGACTGCTTTTTCATCCGCAATCTTTCCCAGTGCTTCTGCAGCACGGTACCGGGTCTCCCACCTGGGTTCCTTTATCGCAGCGGATAATGGTTCGATTGCTGCTTTGCCAAGTGCGGAGAGGGCGAGCGTTGCCTGTTCGCGCACTGACTTGTCAAAGTCGCCCAGTGCCTCGATGAGTGGCTGGATGGCCCGGGGATTCTGTGTCTTGCCGAGCAGGTATGCGGCATATTGCCGTACCATCGGGTCGGTACTGTCACGAAGGGAAAACACCAATCCCTCAACACCCTGCTTCTCGAGTTCGTCTGCCCCGTCTGGTTTTTCGGGCACATTTGTTTCAACCATAATGTATCCATGAAATATCTCCCGTATTGTTATATAAGAGCGATCACGGGTGTACAAACATGGACTGGATTTCCCCTTCCGCTAACCGATTCATGGATTTTTTCTAAAAAATGCGGTTTCACTACGGGTATTCCTCATGCATACATCATTCCCGTTGGAATACCGAAGACGTGATCAGTGGATTGCATAGTGCTTTGTGAAAAGGGAGGTTAACCCCTGAAACAAGAGGGGTTATAGAAATACAGGGGAATAAAAATAAAAGGTAATTTTTTTGGATAACTGCAAAACTTTTCGAAGTTTACGACGGATATAAATATTTCATAGGGTGATGCATCTTGTATGAACTCCAAAGTCATCATACTCCTTGTGGTGTGCATTGCAATGGTTGTGGCAGCCGGATGCACGGGATTGCCAGCCGGAATTATTGATACGTCATCGTCTTCGCAGGATATTAGCAATGGGCGCTTGCAATCCGAGTCCAAGATGGCGGATACCGGTAGTGCAGCTCCCCTCCCCCTGCCTACAAGCACACCAGTGCAATCAGGTTCAGGCACTTCCGCTATCGAGACGAAGATCATTAAGACTGCCTCCCTGACTATTGAAGTAAAAGATGTGCCGGGATCTGTCGAAGTTCTCAAAAACCTTGCAACCCGGGAGGGGGGGTATATATCCTCGACAAATATCCAGAATAATTACAATAACCGTCTTACTGGTTCCGTAATTCTCAGGGTTCCTGCAGCAGAATTTGAAAATACCCTTACGGGCGTAAAGGCAATCGGCACGGTCAAATCGGTCTCTACGCAAGGACAGGACGTGACCGAGGAATATGTCGATCTCCAGGCACAGAAAACCTCATACCAGAACCAGCTGGCCCAGTATAATGAGATCATGAAAAAAGCAGTGAAAGTGGATGATGTTATTACCGTCCAGCAGCAGATCGACCGGGTCCAGACAGAACTGAACCGGCTTGAGGGCAGGCTGAAATATCTTGACAGCCGGATCGACCTCTCCACAATCACCGTAAACCTCCAGGAACCCGAACCAGTAGGCGGTGAAACCGGTCACAACTTTGTTTCGACCATCAATGAAGGTATATCAGGGTTCTTTGGCATGATCGATGCCGTCATTATCATCTTCTTCACGTTACTTCCACTCATCATCATTGGTGGTGCCGGGTATGGCATCTACCGCTGGAGAAAGAGCAGGAAAGTTGCGGATTTGCCCGAAGTACCGGAGAGAAAATAATTATTAATAAATTATTTTTTTTGCTGCTCAAGAAGCATGCGGATTTTTATGAGTTCTTCAATAATTTTCTGATCGTTTGATACAGCGACTGGAATGCCTCCTCCACTACCATCACCCTGTGTGCCAGACTGTCGCACGAGTGAGCGGATTAATTCACGTAACTCTTCTGCATGTTCAATCCCTTCAATCCGTATCTCGGGAACAGCCTTCCCGGAATATCCTGCGGTCTGGATGGAGAGCGTGGAAATTCCCAGTATTCGCATTACAGGACCCTGGATTACATCAAGGTTCGTTATACGGCTATAGGGAACAATGCCCGTCCTGCGGAACCAGACACCCCGTTTCCAGCTCATCTCATCATCCCTCATCTCATACCACATGCTCACGTAATAGAGCCGGACCCAGAAAATAAAGATCACGAAAAGAACAAGCACTCCTGTAAGGGTAATCCCCATAATAATCCAGTCGAACTCTGAAGCAATTATCGCAGGAATTATCGTAAAGGAAAGGATGAACAGCAGGAACAGCAGGAAGTCAACAAAGAACCATGTTGTAAGTGCAACCGATGGTTTGAACGGCGTATTAAGGGGAAAAATCTGATTTTTTACCATAGAGAAATCTTAAGAATCGTGCATTGCTCAATATAAAAAATGTATCGGAAAAAAGGGATTTATTGTGCCGCGGTTGTCGTGTTGGTCACGGGTGTCGTGGTCTTGACAGTCGTGATTTTCAATGCCGTAGTCGTTGTTGAGATTACCGTTGCATTACCAGTCTTGGAGGTAGTTGGTGTACTATTTGAAGTTCCCACGCCAGTAAGAGTACTTGTACTTACTTTAGGAATCGCGGCAACACCTGTTGTGGTATCTACCGAAAGGGTAATCTTTCCAAACCCGGCAGAAGTGTTGCCTGATGTGAGCAGGTTACCATTCTTGTATATCTCCACAAGGAGAGCATGTTTTGTTGATCCATCGAGTTTTTCAAAGGAGGCCTGCACCGTGCCGGTCGCATTTTCAACCAGGTAGAACTGGTCACCCGACTTTGTCACCAGCTGGAGTGCGGATGGCATACCATATGAGCCCTTCCAGCCACCGAGATAATTAATATGCACGGATATGCCATCGGTTGGTACAATTCCCACGGGTTTCTCCGTGGGGAGAATAAACGTTCCCGAAGGTTTTGGTGTCGTTGGGACAGTGATGGGCGCAGTGCTGTTATCGGGTGTTTTCCATCCTCCCTTTAAAATCATCGGGGAGAGGAAAATCCCTCCCAAAACAACNNGGGGCAGGGATTCAGAATAGTGAGAATCAATGATAACCGGCTGTGCCGGTTCAGGTTTCTCGTCTGTTGCCGGGAAGTTGAAATCCGACCCGGGCGGGGCTGTTTCCTGGAGCGGGGCGGCAGGTTCCTGTTCCCTGGGTATCCCGGGTTCATTCCTGGGTTCCTGAGGAACTTCACGCGGGGGATGATCCGGGGGTACCGTGACTGCTGAACGTTCAATACGTGGAATTGTATGGATATCTTCATCGATTGGTTTAATCTTTCCTGCTACAGTTTCCGAATCAGCCGGTTGGGGTATCGCTGCAGCCGGGGGAGTGGATGCTGCCCTGCTGCCAGGAACAACTATCTGGGTTCCGCAGCGATTGCAGAATCCCGAACCAGCGGGCACACGGTTTCCACACCGTGAGCAATAGGTGCCAAAGCTGGGTACCGAAGCGCCAGACTCTTCTGCTGCGGTCGATGGTGGGGCAGGATCCGGGCGGGACTCGGGGATCTTTTTGATCGGAGGGATAGATTCCGTATTTTTCCTGACGGTGGTTTTCGCTGCGACCGGTACCTTCTGTAACGCGGGTGAGCTGATTACTTCTATCCGTGGCGGCGCCGTTTGATGAGATTTTTTTGGAGCCTGTCCGACTCCGGGGATTAATTTACGAATAACCTGTTCAAATGATGACGAGGTATTCTCTTTTAGCATTTTCAACCACTCATTGCGCTCCTTGATCCGGTTCCCTCCCGTCTGGCGCGAGAAGGTGAGGATCATCTGCCGTGTTTCACCGCTCCTGGCTAATACTGACAGTGTTATGATCTGATCGCGGATCGCATTTTCACCCGGTTCGATATCTTTAATCGTAACAAGCGGAATCTCTTTTTGCGGCAGGAGATTTTTTGCCCTGTCAACCAGGATGATCCGTTTGTTAGTAAGAACACCTTCAAACGGAATCGACTTGACATATACCCCCTGAGTCCGCAGGAGAACGGTCTCGTCACTTCGTAGTTCTGGATCGCCCATTATACCACACAATACCCAATTCTATCGTAAAAATTGTAGTTCTGGTGAGAAAAAGATATGTTCAGAATTCTATCCGGATTTTGAGAGGATCCTTTTGAGATCGGGCAACATCGGTTTACCATGATGTGACAATACTCTTTTTTAGGATCATAATCAGGAAGCACTCCCTCCAACCCTTGGGATCGGGGAGATACGGGAGATCAAAATTCCTTTTCGTTTCGGGGATTGATTACCTCTGAAGTACTTTTTTTTAGCAGGGGTTCCCTGACCGTACGAGCATTTCTTTTGTGCATTTTTGACGCAGGCATCTCGTTATTGAACACCTGTGAAAGGGTAATTGTATTTAGAACCGGGAGATACCCATTGTCCTCACCGGCAACATATTAAATTCCTTGCGCAATGGTGTACGATATGCAAAAATGGTATGGGTCACTAATCCTGGTACTCGTGTTTTTTGTCTGTTCATCTGGCTGTCTGTCACCGCTATCTGAAAAACCTGCTGCTTTACCTGAACCCATACCAACTCTCCTGCCGACAACGGAAAGTGAAACATCAACGATTCCATCATCAGACATGGCTCTTCAGCTGACAGATATTCCCTCTGATTATATTCTTAAGGACCGGTCGGTCATGGTCTTTCCGGAAGTGACCCAGCTCACCCGTGACCTTGGCTGGAGACAGGGATATTTTGTTTCGTTCTACCGGATAAATAAGGAAAAAGATGATCAGACCGGAATCCGGCAGTCAATCAACATTTTCCCGCTTGAGAACATGAATAAAGTATTCTCCATCGAAAAAGAGGACATGAAATCCCGGGCTGATGGTTCAGGCACCCTCTATGAGATACCATTCCCCACAATTGGAGATACCAGCATCGCGTTTCGGGGAACCAATGCTAACGATCCTAATAACTATGTAGTGTATTCGGTCCTGTTTACAAAAAAGAATGTGTATGAAAAAATTACCATGACCGGCACATCAACAGATTATGAAGTATTAAAAGACATCGTGCAAAGGGCAGCAGAAAAGATCCGTTGAGGCCTGCCATGTGTATGTTTCTCATCGGGAGAAATTGCACTAATCCATATGCTGGTTGCCGGATGAGGTTTGAGTTCCCTGGACTTCGAACACGTTTGCCAGGCATTTCATAAAAAAATCTCTCTGTTGAGGGTATTCTGATGGTGTTTATCTGCCGGCAATGCGGAACGTGCTGCATGTATATGGGCGACTATATCGTGATCGAACATCAGATAGGTCCCTTTGAATTTGCCTGTGAGTCTGTTTCAACCGGCACACCGTTCATCGCCCGTATCGATGACGACAAGCGAGAGATTTTTCAGGACCACACCTTTCCCGATCAGCACCCGTCTGCCTGCCGGTTTCTCAGGCCTGATGGGGATCGTATACGGTGTACGATCCACGACACGAGCCCCTGCCAGTGTAAATACTACAGGTGTGTGGCCATGCGGATTTTTGATTCCCGGGGAGACCTGATAGGAAACGTGACAGGTACTCTTTCACTCCATTCGNNATGATCCCGGTCTGAGGAGCGTGTGGGAGACGGCGGAGCGGGAAATATCTTCTGGAGCTTACGACAGTTACGACAGGGAAGGACGGCTGCAGCAGTATTTAGAGACCCACGGCTACCAGGTTGAATAAAACGGATACGGCAATCCTGATAGCCGTACTTACGGGGAAAATTGAAGAATATTTGATGTATTGAAAAGATGCAGGTCCTCGTATCAAATCATGGCTCTGTTGAAATCCTAGAGAGAAACATGCAGTCGCTCTTGGGGGCTCCAGCACATCGTGCTTCCGCCCCCTCCGCTCGGGCATCCCCCAATATTGCGATAATCATCAGAAGGTTGATGAAAAACCCCGACAAAAGAGGGGGTACGGGGATGCTCCCCTTGGGCTGCCTCCCCCTCTGGGGGAGAGAGGGGGTCACCCTCCTAGCTGCGGCAGAGAATATACGAATTACAGGAAAAAGAGGATTTCAACAAAGCCCAAATCACAAAAATGAGTTACGCCCAGGTCGGAATTCGAATCCGAGTCGTTTGCGTGACAGGCAAACATGATGGGCCACTACACTACCTGGGCTCTCTATTGAACAAATGTCCCGCCTCCCGGATTCGAACCGGGGACATCGCGGTAGCCGCGCAGTTACCGATACCGGTAAACCATACTACAGCCGCGCACTCTACCGAGCTGAGTTAAGGCGGGGCACTGCGCTGTTAATGTAGGGATAGTTTGGTATTAAACGTATCGTAAAAATTCGTGAGAGAATAACGGTAATCACCCTGATTTCAACAATTTTTTAGTATTCTTTAAATAATCCACATTCC
>PLLR01000009.1 GCA_003141335.1 Methanoregula sp.
CTAGACTATAACGATATACGCGATCAACGACAGCAGGAATGCCAGCAGCAGCATTGCAAGCGAGAGCGGTGCAACAAACACAAGCATTGCGTTTACTGTACTGGCGAGCTGGGAGATACGGTTGGAGCCAAAGACGACGATGTGCTCGCAGTGCGCTGTACTCCCCGCGACTTCTGATGCCGAAAGATTCCCGATCGCAGCCTGGAGCGCCTGCATCACAAACGGCAGGAATTCAGAAGCCGGCACATGCATCCCTACCGGATTTTTGCCGGTGATCGTGTTCACGACATGCGTGTCTGTGGTCATCACTTCGGCATAATCAACGACATTCAGGATCTGTTCGAGTACCACTTCGCGCACTCCTTTAGCCATATTATTGCCATCGATAAGAACATAGGCGGTGCGTTGCCCGTCGACCTCGACTACGAGAACCTGCACTCCCAGGTCCCCGAAACCTTGCTCCCTGCTGAACGGTAACGTAAGGTGGGTGACCCCAATCCTGAACGGATACAGCGGAGTTGTGCGGCATCTTTCCATCGCTTCAAGTGACCCCTGCTGGTACTCGGTTGCCGTCAGCGTTGCAAGGAGCACGGGTGAAGAGAGGTCAGTCATACAGTTGTGTGCATCTACGACAGCAACATGCGGGAACCAGCGGTGTCCCTCTGCCATGATAGTCATGCCGACAGAAAAATCAAGATCCTCTGTCCGTTGCGGCGACCGGGTAGTGACCAGAAGGACCGAGTCACCGAACCGCTGAAAAAGGATCTGCACAGAACCACAGGCGAGGCGCCCTGATCTTCCTGCAACACTAAAATAGGCAATATCATGACGTGATTTCTGCAGTGCATCGATCACCTTGTTGATTTCCCCCTCTGATACGAGATTGAAGTCATGGGTAGCGCACCCGTGGGCGACAAGGGTTTCATCCTCAAAGTTATCATGCAATACTTTGGGAAGATTACCCCCGCCGATCTCCCCCATAGGGCCTGGGTGCAGGTTGGGAACGGTGAAAATCACCGGCTTTTCGTTTACCCTGCGGAAAAAGAAGCTTACCTGCGGGACAAATATCTCCTCCCCGATCTCCCGGAAGAAATCCTCCATTCCTTTTGAGCCGTCTGTCATATGTGCGATAAATGCGTTGATGAATGCCAGTCCGCGTATTTTGAATGCACGCTGGAGCGGACGTTCGATCATCCAGATAAGGATTGCAAATCCAAGCCCGAAGACGACGTGCAGAACCAGCGCAAAGAGAGCGAACGAGGGGGAGAAAAGGAGCATACCTGCGAGTATGCCTACAGCACTCTGGGTGAACGCCGGGATGATCATGCGGGGGACCCGGTAATCGGCAATCGCTACAAGTACGAACAGGCGAAGGCCGAAGACAAAACCCAGTGAGATTGCGTAAAACAGGGGGATGAGCGTAACCGATGACGCAAGTGCGATAAACGTGATGATAACGCCAAAGACCGTACAGGATAGTGCGAGGAGTGCTGACCGGTTCCAGGTCATCGTTTTCCCGTTATACTCGATGATCGGTTTTGTCAGGGCAAGTGCGGTTATTGCCGGGATAGTAAATGCAAGAGTACCCGAGAATGGCAGGGTAGAAAAGGGCAGAATCACCCATGCCCTGACCCCCGCACCATCGATGAGAAAACCCAGGATGATGATAAGAAAAAGTGAGCGTTTCCATGAAGGAGCAGTGAATATATACCGGGTGAGCTGACCAAGTCTGACATCACTGTCCTGATCCATCAGGCAAACCCCCCAAGAACCATCTCGTGCCGGTCAGGAGACGACCGGATCTCGCTTGTAGTGTACGTGATGGGGCGGGAGTAAAATGGTGCGTTGAGCGTAAGGGTCTCGTATTCCCCACCTTCACCGGCAAGGTTGATGCGTCTTTTGGCAGCGACGTGTTTGAGCCTCTGGATGAGTACGTCATTGATGTGTGCACCCAAAAAATGCACGTCCAGTCCTTCAGCAGCAGTGACAATGATCATCGCATCCATACGTTGTGCCACTTCCTTAAGAAGCATCTCCGTGTCCATATGCCAGAGCGGTATAAAGAGGGATATACCGAGCCGGTCAGTGATCGCTTTCACCCGCTCTGCCTGGTATACCGATGCGACCGCCCCTGCAATTACACCTTCCACATCAAGCTCGGTGAGACCAGCCTCAAGATCAGCAACTTCCTCTTCTTTGCGCCCTTTTGTGCATATCTCAACGTACTTCATACCGGCAACCTTTGCTATGGCAGCTACTGCATCGAGGTTTGCGGAGTGGAACATGTAGGAGTCACGGTTTTCCGGGCGAGCGGTGACCATATATTCTACGTTCTTACCGCTGTCGATTGCCTTCTGGATGGAGAGGATTGAGTCCTTTCCTCCGGAGGTGAGCGCCGCCCAGCTCATGATCAGTCATTCCTGGTAACTGGTGATTCGAGCGTGCCGAAGTGCTGCCGGTAACGGACCCGCATTGCGTTCCAGTCCGGAAGATGCGTCTGGCATCCGACATGTTCGACAACAAACGATGCGGTGACCGTACCGATCCTGCAACAGGTCAGGGGGGGATATCCCCGTACGTATGCGGAGAGGAACCCGGCACGGTACGAGTCGCCAGCCCCGGTTGGATCTGCAAGGGTGACCGGGACAACCGGTATGAAGTATTCGGTACCGTTTGTGTACAAAGTGCTCCCGTCACCGCTCATGGTAAATATCGCTGTGCCAACCTGCCTGACGATCGTATCTTTACTCACGCCCAGCGTTGTGCACATCTGCTGGATCTCGTGCTGGTTTGCAAAAAGGATGTCAGTATTGGCAAGGATTGTCCCGAGCTGTTCTTTGGTATACCAGAACACGTCCTGCCCGGGATCGAATGAGGTGAACTCGCTTCTCTCGGCAACCCGGCAATTAAATTCCGGATCTGCAGTTGCCATGTGAACAAACGGGAGATGGGGAGCTTCTGCATGGGAAAATGCTTTTGATGCTCCCCATTCAAAGAACGTCATCTGGTCCCCGGCATCGTCGGTGAACATGAAAGCAGTTGGTGTGTGGGTATCAGGAACAACAAAAAACTGTTGGTGGATCCCGATCTTTTTCATCCAGTGGTCATATTCACTGCCAGCAAAGTCACCCCCGGTACAGGAAATGAGGGTGACCTGCTCTCCTAAGATGGCAATTCCTGCAGCGATATTTGCAGCACCCCCGCCATAATAGATCTGCCGGTCAGAGATATGCGTCGAGCAATTCTTTGCCGGGAGATGAGGGACCCGGGAAATATGGTCGATGGCGGTGTGACCGACGATGTGGATCATATTGCCTGCACTTCCAGCAGTTTCAGCGGCACATCCCGCAGTGCCTTTCCGACCACTGATTTTGCAATGCGCTCCGCATGCTCGGGGGACTCAGCCCGGAAGACTTTCATCTCCAAAACAAGCCCTACAAGAGCAGTGTCTGCAAAGACAACTGCGCTTGAAAGTGTCTCCTCACAGTACGGGCAGGTAATAAATCCTGTCTCAACCTCCACGTATTTCGCTGCCGGGTTGAGCCGCTTTCCTGCTTCGCTGATCGCAATCCCGATTGCATCGTCAAGTGATTTGACGTCGCGCAGGATCCACGCCGATTCCAGTGTCACTACATAATCAGGCATCTTCTCGCTCCTTACCAGATATCCCGGTGCACATGCTCTCCTGCATCCATCCGCCCGGTAAGCACTGACGGGGGGGACCCTCTGCCTACTGCCAGCAGGGTGATGGGTCGGATATGTTGAGGCAGGGTCAGGATCTCGCGCACTTCGTCATCATCAAAAGCTCCTGTCCAGCAGGAGTGCAGTTTTTTTGCGTGTGCCGCAAGCATCATGTAGGTGCAGGCAATGGTTGCGTCTTCCAACCCGTACAGAATCCCGCGTTCTCCATAACGCGACATCGAGCGGACATAGTTTGCGCATACCGCAAAGATTGCACCAGCCTGTTCGACATGTACCTGGTCAAATGCTGCCTGGGCGAGTGCAGCCTTGACTTCGTTATCGGTAACTACAATAACGTCCCATGATTCAAGGTTACCTGCACTCGGTGCGGTACCTGCACAGGACAGGATATACTCAAT
>PLLR01000076.1 GCA_003141335.1 Methanoregula sp.
CCGGGCCGGATCCGTGCAGACCCCTGGAAGTACCAGGTCCTTGCAGGCACTAACATAAGCGAGAATGTCTTTGATACGGTATTCCACCTCTGCATAGAGATATCCCGGGAAGGCCGGGAAGGACATGTGGTTGGCACCTCGTTTGTCATCGGGGACACGGTAAACGTGATGGAACATTCCCGATCCTGTACGATCAATTCATTTGAAGGCCAGACCAGGGAAAAACGGCAGATCACCAACCCGGAGAATGCCGAGGTGATAAAAGGGCTTGCCCAGATGGACGGGGCATTTGTCATACGCGAGGACGGTTACATCGAGGCCTCAGGCCGGCATTTTATCATTGACAACCTGGTATTGAAAATCCCCAATGGTTATGGGACACGACACTCCTCGGTTGCGGGGATTACCCAGATGACAAATGCAATCGGGTTTGTAGTGTCGGCAACCGGGGGAAAGATATCCATCATGAAAAACGGGGAGATCAAAAAGGCGTTTGTCGTTTAAGGGGGGGATTTGTATTGTCCGGTGGAAATCCTATTATCCTGACAACTCCCAGGAATGCCATTTTTTAGACTTCCTTCGGAAAAAATGAGCCTCATATTCTCGTTCTAGCAGCCTTTAGGGGGGCCTGATGGCATAAAATAAGGGGCTAAAAACAGCTCAATTTAAGGGGCTATTATAGTCAATAGGTGAGGTACAAATCTGCCGTATTTTGGTAAACAGAGCGATTATTGTAGGCATTTTCCATAGGAACCGAAAAAGGCGGTTTTAAGAGTTTTTCCAAAAAACAGGTGAAAATCGAAGAGAGAATCAGAGCCCATATAGGGCTTATTTCACTCTATCTCAGCAAAGGAGCTCAAAATAAATCTAACAACCTGGTGCCTCCGGGAAAAAGGATTACACAATTATTCATTAAAATTCACGTTGAGGGACGTGTCCCCTCTTTTTTTCTCATGACTGCCTCTGCAATTTTCCGGACAAACTCATTTTTATCGCGGGTAGCAACTTCAAGAAATAAAATGCTCTTCTGGTCCCCGATGGCAGCAAGTGCAAGGGCTGCTCCCATCCTCACCCGCCAGTCAGGATCTTTAAGCGCATCACCAAGACGATCAGTAGAAGCGGGATCCGCTATCTGGGTGAGTGCGGCCAGTGCATGTCTTCTCACGTCAGGTTTCTCATCTCTTAATGCGAGTAAAAGGGTGTCTGTTGCTTTATGTGCCCGCAGTTTACCGAGAGCTTCTGCCGCTCTCATCCGTACTGCCCAGTCACCATCGCGAAGCGTGTGGATCAGACGATCTACAGCACGCTGGTCACCGATCTGACCGAGTGCCCAGGCAGCCC
Organism: Methanoregula sp.; assembly: GCA_003141335.1. GTDB lineage: Archaea > Halobacteriota > Methanomicrobia > Methanomicrobiales > Methanospirillaceae > Methanoregula. The sequence goes on from PLLR01000076.1 coordinate 1,342, forward strand.
GGAGGCGGACAACACTGTCCTTGTCCTCAAGCGCAGGAATAAGAAGGTCTACGGCTGGTAATCCTATCCGTGCGAGAGTAAATGCAGCTCCCCATCGCACGTCTTCATTCTTATGGGATAAGTCTTTGATTAATTCCTGAATTCTGGTATGGGAAATATCCATTTCTTTCACCTGGAATGTTCTTCCAAAACACGGTGATTGACTCAAAATTCCTTTCTACTTGAATCGTTTTTTCACCGCGATATCATATACTATCCGGTTTCTCTCCCATTCCGTGTTTTTGGATTTGAACAGGGCGAGAACCTTTATCTGATTTCCTGGGTGGTGATCCCCTCTTTGGGCATTCTCTTGATCTCCCAGGCAATCGTTCCTGCAACGTCAGGAGGTGCTCCGGATTTTATGGTAATTACGACGATCTTTTCAGGAACAAAAGGTCCTTTTCGTCCATCCCGTTTTTTCACCATGATCATATCCGATCACCACGAACTTTTATATGTTCATTCACTCAGAAAAAAAGAAAAAATCAGACCATTTTTGTTCCCCATAACGCATGTTCATAGCGCTGGGCTTTCTCCGCTCCCTTCATGCAGAAGGAGGTATGCTTCAGGTCAAACTCTGGTGTGAGCGGGCAGGTCGGACAGATGCATGCCTTCTGCTCGGAAATGCACATGAAACTCTTTCCGTGTAAACAGAAAAGAAGCTCTTGTGCATTCTTGGCACAGGTATTGTGGGTCGGACACTTCGGGCAATTACACATGCCTTTGTATTTCTCCATATCCTTGTTCAACTCTGCAGGAGACGTTCCTTTTACATCCTTCATCATCTGTTCAAATTTATCCATTGTTTTTTTCACCTCTTCCTTCGCGTTCAACAATTACTTCCCTGTTAACCATATATCGGCCGTGTGACGGAAATGATTTTTTCCCGTTCTCTAAGCGACAGTAATGACGGTTCCCAATGAACCTGTGGATATTACCACCAGGGAATTATTTAATGGGAATTTTTCCTTGTCCGTAGGTGGGTTCAGGGAATTTTATCAAATGTTTTCCGTAAATCAGATTTTGTGACAAATTTTGCAACAGATTTTTGCAAGAACAGAGAAGAAGGTTATACTTACCCGCTCTATTTGTGGTTTGCCTTGGTATGGGTATATAAAAAATGTAATATATCAGGGAAAGGAGTTGAAACAAAATGACTGACAATCCAAAAGTAAATGCCAGCAAAGCCGTCCATAACGGTCGAGAGGCTACACATGCCGTTTCTGATGATGCAAAGGTCGCCGCCCATTCCATGCATACTATTGCTAAAATGAATACACAAAAAGAAAAAAATGAAACAAAGGCAACCGCCCATACGATGCATAAAAATGCAGGAATGGAATCTCACAAAATATCATACGATGCAAAAACCGGTGTTCACAAAGCCGAGTCAGATGATGCAATAGCCGACGCACATAACCCGCACACACATGCAGGCATAGAATCTTACAAATTATCACATGATGCAAAAACCGGTGTCCACAAAGGCGTGAAGAAAGGGTTTGTAGCAAATCTCGAAGAAGAAACAAGGAAGAACATGGATTTCCGCAGAGTACTCTATACCGGAAAAAATTGTCAGCTCGTAGTGATGTGCCTTAAACCGATGGAGGATATTGGTATGGAAACACATGATGACGTTGACCAGTTCTTCCGTTTCGAAGAGGGGCAAGGGGCTGTCGTGATCGATGGCAAGAAACATGCTGTAAAGGACGGCGGCGGTGTTATAGTTCCGTGTGGCGCGGAGCATAACGTGATAAACACCTCGAAGACTGCGGACCTGAAGCTCTACACAATCTACTCTCCGCCCGAGCACCTGGACAAGGTTGTGCGAAAGACAAAGCAGGAAGCCCTTGCAAAGGAAGAGCATTTCGACGGAAAAACGACAGAGTAGATTTCTTTCGTAAATGCTCGACCTTCATCCATTTTTCGCTAAAAGGAGTGTAGGCCGGTCTATCGTGAGTGAACCCGAGCTGCTCCGATAGGGTGTGGGGAGGCCAACCTGGATATGGTGGTAGATGTCATCCAGGTTTTGCGAAAAACGATAAAATATGATTATTTCAGCTCTGTTGAATTCCCCAATAAGAATGAGAAGAGTAATTGAAGATATTAATCTGGCTGGCACAGGTAGATCAGTCAGGTTTGCAGGTACTGATATGATATTGGAACGCTTCGAACGTCATGACGAAAATCTTCTTCCCCCGATGGAATTTTATAAACGCCTTATTATTTTTGGACTCCTGGCACTGGGAATCATCATGTTCTCCCTGGGCATAGGAATGTTGGGATATATGTCATTTGAGGGTTTGGACCCGGTCGATGCATTCCTCAATGCAGCGATGCTCATGGGAGGCATGGGACCGGTCAATACACAATATACTGATGGAGGAAAGATCTTCGCAGGATTTTATGCGATGTACTGCGGATTTGTGCTGATCTTTTCGGTGGCAATTTTTATGACTCCGGTCTTCCACCGCGTACTCCATCACTTCCACTTAGAGGGAGAGAAACCAGAGGGGCAGAAATAATTGCATCCGGTTTTTTTAGGGGGATGAGTAACGATGATTGGCCCGGTGCTCGTCGTGCTTGCAATGACCCGGTATAAAATACTCGCAGAAGAGGTGGGAAATTCAAAGAACCGGCCTTCCCAAGGCTGATTTTTACTACAATTATGGCAACCCGGTTAAAAGCTGGAGTGCAGGAACAAAAAGCGATTCTTACGGGTTACTTTTATAGAGTCATGTACAATATGATATTTTTCCTGTAATCAACACCGGAAACTCTGGTTGGTTACAGATTTTGCAACTACAGGTAAGATTTTTGTATTACATTTCCATTATTATAACCTGTTGCTCTTATATGAGGTAAAAATCTGCACAATTTCTGGATGATTCCTCCGGTATCATGAAGAACCTCATACCAGGGAACGGATGGAGTTGGAATAAATGTACGAAAAAATCAAAGACACATTAGGGGAAGGTGGATACCATGCCGAATGATACCGTAAACCGGATGGTAAATGAAAAAGTTGCCGGTGCTGATATTTTGAAGATCCAGACAGCCGAAGCTCTGGAGGAGGCAGCCCGCAAGCTGCGTATGGCTGACGTGTCAGCGAAGGGTGAGCATGTCAAGCAGATCCTGCAGGATGTCGAGGACCGGGTAAACCAGTTCAAGGCAGATGTTGGCGCCGGGTATCATACAATGGAAGCAGATTACCATAAGAGGGCGGAACCTGTAGAGCATATCATTATCGATCACCCCATTCCATCGGTCCTGATCGCGGCTGGAATAGGTGCTCTCATCGGCATGCTCATCTTAAAAGCACGCGACTAACGAGGGATCATAAGAATACGACTGCTGTTATCGAAGAACAAACGATAGAATCAGAGTTCGGCAGGACAATCAACAACATGGATCCCAGCAAAGCCTTCGATGACTCTCGCGTAGCTGCACATCCCGTATATAATGCCACAGTCGCCGCCCGTAATACTTTCAAGGGGGCAGGAGTAGAAAGTATCAGACGAAGTAAAATTCAGGGCCCCCCAAGCCGTGTCTGATGCAAAAATCGCGGCAAAGAGGGCCGTAGCAAAATTGAAAAAAGACAGGAGGTGAAAAATGATTATTGAACTGGCAGTATTATTCCTCATATTGGCGCTGGTTGCCTATATACTGGGTGCACGCGGAATAGCAGGGTTTTCCATGGATATCGCGAAGTGGCTTATAATAATCTTCGTTATTATCGCCATTGTGGTATTCATATTGTAACGGAATCCTTGAGAAAAAAACAAAAGATAATCTGGCGATGCCATGCAAAAAAATAGTGCATCTCCTGATACACCTATTTTTCCCTCAGATTCAATCTAAAAACTATCGAACTAAGATGAATGATAATTACGGTTCAACAGGTAAAACCTGAGCAGAAAAATCAGTCTGCTCAATCAGAGTCAGAACCTGCTGATTCGAACTACCACACCGAAATGTTGGGGGCCGGGCTGATTGTGCGGAAGAGACGGGATGTTTCGTTTGATCAGCTGATGTCCGATGAACGTACAAAGGATGCGATTCTCCGTAATCTTCAGGTCATCGGTGAAGCATCGAAAAACCTGCCGCCCTGATCGCAGACCATCCTGAAGTGGACTGGAGTGGCCTTGCCGGGGTCAGGGATATTGTTACGCACCGGTATTTTCGTGTCGACTGGCATTTACTCTGGATAAGTATTCATGAAGAATTACCGGTTCTCAAAAAACAGATCCGGAACCTGATGATTACGGAGCAGGGATAATCCGGGATACGAACATTGCCTCAGGAACCCGCGGGAGTTTATCACTCATACCGTGACATCCACTGTCGTTAAGTTGATGAGCTGGGCTTGATGGATCTTCTCACCTGATTCGATGCGATCCCGTCCATTAAATAGTGGACACACTCGTTTCCGCTATGGTTGCTGCTTTGTTCTGTTAATACACTTTTCATAGGGACACTTTACAGGCTCCAACCGGAAAGAGAGCCGGGGCTGGTTATAAGGGATACAGAAAAAAAGAGGGGTTATTTTTTAATGGCTTTTTTGATCTTGCCCATCAGTTCGGCAGAAATCGTCTCGATCTTATGGGCACTCTTTGCATGTTCTGCGATCTTTTTCATCAACTCTGCTTCTGTTGGGGCAGTCGTCTGGAATTTACAGTCCATACCAATATCCTTGCATGCGAATGAAAGCATGGTCCCGTGTGCCTTAGCAGCATCTGATACTTTCTGTGCAGCCACGCGGGCGTCATCGATGGCTTTGCTGGTCTTTACTTCTGGTTTGTCAGTCATTATGGTTTCAACTCCTTTCCCTGATATGCCCCATACCAAGGCTAACCACAATGCAGTGGGTGAGTATAACATTCTTCTCTGTTCTTGCAAAAATCTGTTGCAAAATCTGAAACAAACCAGAAGAAAGTATGAGTCTGTTTTCCCTGAAATACCGGAAATATCGTTTAAATAGTTGTTTGATCATGTCAGAGAATGTCTCTTTCATATTTCCTGAGGAACCGCCCGAAGTTGCAGAGCGTTGATNNTCGAGCGGGGTGGCAGAACATTCAAACGCGAATCCTTCTGCATCCTGCCAGGCCCAGAGAGAGGGGGCGGCCGTGTGGGGATCGTTCCATGGCATCAGGTCGGTTCGTTTGAGGGTGTGGCGAAGTTCGTTTTAGTCGTTCGTGAGTGGTTCGCCTGGTTTCGCCGATGTACATGAGGAAGTCTTTCCCGGTCGGGCGGATGTTGAGGGTGTTTAGTGGGGAGATGACCCAGTGAAACAGTTCAGGTATATTCCCGGAGGAGCGCTTTTACCCCGGCTGCAAGCGGTGCGAGATCGTGCCGGCTCGTCTCCCATATGATTGTTGGACTTATCTGGAAATACCCGTGCACCATCTTGTCCCGCATGCCCGCAAACTCTTTCCAGGGAACATCCGGGTGCCGATCGATAATCTCCGGCGGGATTTTCTTGATCGCTTCCCCGATCACCACAAAATTGAGGATGATCGCCTCACGTGTTTTCCGATCACCGAGCAGTTGCTCGTACGTCATGCCTTTCGTATAGGACTGTATTGCGGAGATTGCGTCATCGATATCCGTGAGGTAGAGTTTCACTTCCCGTTTAGACATAGATGACCTCGGAGAGCACATCCTGCCGGATTACCGGTTTTAAAGAATCCGGTGTCACCAGATCCACTTTGTTTCCCAGTCGCTCGGAAAGGAAATTTTCCAGCCGCATGAAGGTGACAAAACCCACCGGCTTTGAGAACTCCACCAGGAGATCAATATCGCTCTGCCCGGTCTGCTCGTCCCGGGCGACTGAGCCAAACACCCCCATAGTCTTGACTGAATACTCTTTTGCCACTTCTCTCTTCAGTTTTTTAAGGGATGCAAGGATATCCTGGCGGTTGGATTTCATTACTGTACCTATGTTACAGTGGGTGATGAACTATTAATAAATATTTTAAGCCGGGTCTGACTTCCGGTATCGCACAGTACAGGAAAGCGAAACAGCAAAAACACCCTGTATGATATAGTAGATTAAAGATACCGCAGGCCCTGGAACGGGATTACTGCTGCAGAAGAAGCCGAGGCCATTCTTGCGATCCTCAAACACTGTTCGCTTAACTGGGAGCTGATCACCAGTACTGCAGTACTGTACGAGATTGGCCTTATCGGCGATCCTGTGAGAAGATCCCATGTGATGCGGCTGACCCACCGTGACCGGGAGACAATACGGGTTGATGAAGTCCTGTTGTCACGGGCAGAAAAAATAAAAGATGACGGAATCATAGGTATGGATGCCATTCATATTGCATGTGCGGAGAAAGCCGGTGTGGTCTTTCTGACTACTGATGATGAGGTGATAAGGATTATGAAGAAGCATACCCCGGATATATCAATACGGGTTGATAACCCGTTGCGCTGGCTGATGGAGTTGAACCATGATGGAGAGTAAGACAATTGCCCAGATCCAGAGCGAAGGGTACGATGCCCTGGTAAATGCCCTTGGACCGGAAGATGCAGTCCGGTTTATCCGGAGTTTTGATCCGGGGAGCGGGGACTATACCCGGGAACGGAAGAAATTCCTGAAGAAAAAGACGGTAAAGCAGATCGGAAAAGAGATCCTTGAGCTGCAGAAGACCCTCTGATCCTTTTTTAATTCCCCCTTCTTATTGTACCGGATCAAAATAATCCATTCGTGCCAGTATTTCCATAACAACAGTCATCGCGTTACATGCTCTATTCTGGGTATCAAGGTAGACTGCACCGATTAATGCTTCAGTAACCGTATCAAGTGCTTTCGCTCCCTTGGCCGGGACTTCATTCTTATCATCGCCTTTGCCCCAATGGATATATTCCACGGGCTGTTTTTCAGGATGATGACGAGCCGGACCTGCACCTGCTTCCGGTTCTCCGACGATGAAACCCAATCTGACTACGAGTGATACCCTGTTT
>PLLR01000046.1:0-13189 GCA_003141335.1 Methanoregula sp.
TCAACATCATGGAAAGCGAAGACCTCAACGCAATCAAGGCAAAAATCAACGAACTGAAAGCCCGTGACCCGGGTGCGTTCGCTGCTGATGCCATTGTCGTCGAGGTCAAGGAAGCCGGCGGTGGCGTTGAGACTGCCGCTGCCGGAGTAAATCCCCAGTTCCTCGAGATCGAGAAACGGCTCGACAAAATCGAGAAGAAAATTGAGTTTGTTGACGCAGAGGTCGCGCAGCGTGTAGGGAGAAAGATCGGACGAGATATCGGTATACTGTACGGGTTGGTCGCAGGATTAACCGTATTTGTGATGCTGTTGTTTTTGTACCAGAGATTGATGACAATGGTTTAATGGAGGTGTAAAAGAAATGTTCAAATTCGAAAAAGAACAGAGTGTCTGGGACTTCAACGGTACCAAGATTGGTGGACAGCCTGGCGAGTACCCGACAGTATTGGCTGCCTCGATCTTCTACAACAAGCACGAGATTGTGCTCGATGACAAGACGGGAAAGATCGACAAACCGAAGGCAGAAGCTCTCTGGAACAGGTGCCAGGAACTCTCTGACCTGACCGGCATCCCGCACTTTATCCAGATCATGGCGGAATATGGACCAGCCTTTGAAAGCTACATCAGCTGGTTCGACAGTATTGACAACAAGACCGCATTCTTATTGGACTCTTCAGCTCCTGAGGCCCGAATGCATACATGCAAGTGGGTGACCGAGGTCGGACTCGCGAACCGTTGTATCTACAACTCGATCAATGGGTCAATCAGCGACAAGGAGATTGAAGTCCTCAAAAACAGTGATGTGGACGCGTCAATCGTCCTCGCCTTCAACCCTGCGGATCCATCGGTCCCGGGGAGGCAGAAGGTGCTTACCGAGGGAGGTGTTGCAGGGCAGAAGAAGGGCATGATCCCAATTTCAGAAGACTGCGGCATTACGCGGCCGATTCTCGATACCGCTGCAACGCCGCTGGGTCTTGGATCCGGGGGATCATACCGTGAGATACTTGCCTGCAAGGCGATCTTCGGGTATCCAACCGGTGGTGCCTACCACAACATGACCGTTGCGTGGACCTGGCTCAAGCGCTGGAAGGGGACGAAAAAAACCCCTTCAGTACTAGAAGCAGGCTACAAGGGCAAAGATCTCCTCCTCGAGCAAATGTCCAAACACTACTTGGGCGGCATGGAGGGGATCAAACAGGCAGCATGGTCCGCACCCGATATCGGGTGCAACCTGATCGCCAGCACCCTTGGTGCAGACCTCATCATGTACGGTCCGATCGAGAATGTCGAGCCTATGATCACGGCGCAGGCATACATGGATATCGTAACGCTCGAAGCAATGCGTTCGATCGGGGTCGATGTCAAGTCTGAAACCCACCCAATCTTCAAACTCATTTAATTTTTTTTCGTGAATTTTTGAGTGCAGCGAGATGAGTCATAAGAGAAGAAACCATCAGGTTTCGTGGAACGATTATTGTTTAGTGGCTGCGAAGCCATTAATCACTAAAAAACAGTCACGATGACTTTGCATCTTTTAAAATAATAATCAAGGGTAACGTGCTATTCCAACATAAAAAAAAATAACCGCAGAAGAGTCCCCATTTGGGTAATATCTGACATTCAGACGCTCCTTAGGGCTTGTGCAACGCCTCCGCCCCCGCCACCGTGGCGACCCCCATGATTCGATAGACCTGTCTCCAGGTTTATCATCACGATGATTGGTGATTTGTGTTCTACAGTCACTTTTTTGGCTCTTCGTCATGTCGTGTGGGTTAGCAATGGTATCAAATTTGATTCTTGATGTGTCCCCCTCATGATGGGATCGCTCGGCCGCCTCTTTTTGGACCTCGTTGGGCAAGACAGTTTTTTAAGAATCACGCTCATAAATACTGCACTCGAACTGCCGCACAAAGAAGTCTCTTTGTGGGACGGCGATGTTCCCCGTATTCGGTGATAAGGAAGCATTTTGCCCCCATCTTTGTAATCCTCTACACCCGATACGGGATTTATTACTACACCGGCACACAGGCAGATCAGAAACATGACCATGCCCACGCCATACCCAGAACTTCTCAAAAAAGGCGGCCATCACATCCATATATTACAAAATAAACTGCCGGCAGGTTTATAGAAATGTGAGAGAGATCCCTACCCTCGCAGGAACGAGCATGGAAATTGAATCAATAATATCATTTAGGAGGGAAAAGGGTAAGGATAAAAAAATATCCGGGAAAATTCCCTTCTGGAAATGCACCCACTTAACGTAATCAGCGAGATTGGGAAAAAAAGGTCAATGTCAAAAGGATTTATCAGATATTAAGGGGCGAGAATCCCTGCTTTAAAACATTCCCATACCGTAAAACAATTTTTGGATCGGTTGCACAGACAGGACAGACATAATCTTCAGGAAGCTCCTCAAATTTTGTCCCTCCTTTAATGCCACGGTGCGGTTCCCCACGGAGGGGTGAGTAGATATACCCGCAGAGCCTGCATTTGTACCGGTTCATCGTTGCAGCTCCTTTTTTGTCACAGGTTTATTTCCTGACGATGAACTTTTCTTAACTGTAGAGTGCCACTTTCCCCGGGCTGGTGGAAATTTTCTTTGGTGCAGCCGTTGCTTTCTTTATTGCTGCAGCCGGTTTCTTTGTCTTTATCACACCGCTCTTTTTTTTGGTTGTTGCGGTTTTACCATACGTCATCCACACCATCAAAGCCCTTCATGTTAGATTCTGACCTTATGGAAGAATCAGATATAGGTGAAAATGAACTACCGGCTATTATAAATTTTGTTTAATGCAAGTATAAAAGGGGGAGACATGGCGGAGGCTGGGACTTACAAACGATCACTGGGGTTGTTTGAACTCGTCAGCCTCGGGGTAGGAGGGACGATTGGTTCGGGTATTTTCGTAGTGCCCGGAGTGGCCGCGAAACTCAGCGGCCCGTGGTCGCTTCTTGCATGGTTGATTGTAGCCATATCCGCGTCCTGTGTTCTTCTTTCCCTTGCATATGTGTCATTCCGGTTTACGTCATCCAATGGTTTTTATTCACTTTTCTCATCGGTATTCGGTGCCCGGTTTGCTGTACCACTCATCATACTGTACCTCATTTCTTCCGTATTTGGCGTCTCGACCATTGCAGCAGGGATAGGTCAGTACATATCCTACTTTGGCATTTCAAATGTGCTGCTCATCGAGATCGCCATCATTGGTGCCTTTTGCTGGCTTAACATCAGTGGTATCTCTCTTGCGGGGATGACCGAAAATATTCTCACCACACTTAAAATTATTCCCCTTGTGATCCTCGCGTTCCTGCTCATTCCCTCTATTAAGGTTGATAATTTTGTCCCCCGGACTCCGGTTACTTACACGGGTTTCCTTGCAACGATCATTATTGTTTACTGGCCGTTTACCGGTTTTGAGATCAGCGCTATCCCGGTTGAAGAGACGCGGGACCCAAAACAAATCCGGCGATCACTCATACTGGTCATGGGAATTGTGGTCTCAGTGTATCTTCTTCTCAATGTTTCGCTTATCGGCAGTGTTGGCGCAGAAGCACTTGCTGTATCACCCGCTCCCATAGCCACTGCAGCCGGGATCCTCTTTGACCGTTCAGGTACCTTTGTTGCAATAATTGGGATTGTGGCAATGCTCTCCGCAATAAACGCCTATATAATCGGAACTTCCCGGATACTCCAATCCATGTCTGCCCGGTTTTCCATTCCGAAAATCCAGGATTTGACCCCGCGGGGTACTCCTGCATCTGCACTTATTGCAGGTTGTACAATCAGCGGTGCGCTCCTGTTATTTTCCAACCATTTTGACCAGCTCGCGACAATTTCAGTACTCACAACCCTGATCCCCTACATCTTTTTCTGTTTTGCCTCATGGGTGCTTGTGACCGACACCAGATCGCGTCTGGTATCTGCCACTGGAGCGATCTCAACTGCTGCTATCCTCATCATTTACTTTATCATTTAGGGATTGTATCGCAAAAGTACATGCAATCTGCAACCACCAGATCCCTCAATTTTATCCGCAATCAGAGCCTATATCTTAAATCAGACTATGCAGGACATACTTTCCGGTATTATATATTCGTTTGCTGCCCTGTTCATCATCCTTGACCCGCTTCTGTCCGTGCCCATATTTGCTGCAATGACCAAAGGTCAGACCCCGGCAGAAATCCACAAACAGGCATTCATCGCAGTCGCTGTTGCGGGGGGACTGATGTACCTCTTCTTAGTTTTCAATAAGATGATCTTTGATATCCTTGGGCTCAACATGCCCAGCTTCCAGATTGCCGGTGGTATCCTCCTTTTCCTTCTGGGTATACAGGAGGCACTGGGAATTGAGATCGGACACACTAAAGAGCATGCAAAAACAGCCGCAGGTGTAGTCATCGGAACGCCACTCCTGTGCGGACCGGGTACCATCACCACCGTGATGCTTCTTTCAAAAGATTATGGCATCCTTATCCCATTCATTGCTATCACCCTTGCCCTCATTGCCACATGGCTCGTTCTCTACTTCTCAGAAAACATCCAAAGGGTCCTGGGAAACCTAATCACCGATATTATGGGAAAAGTCCTTGGCATGCTTGTCGCCGCCATCGCAGTTAAGATTATTGCATCAGGAATCCTGGCATATATTGCATTGATATAACACATAACACGGTATTTTGATGTTCGCGTATTTTAAAAAAAATCCGTTTTCAGGAATCGCGCTTCAGGGAAAAGACTTCTTCCATATGATGGGGATGATACCGCAGTTTTGCCTCACGGAGTCCGGGAATGCCGAGATCGCTTTCCCGGTTAATATAGGAGAACTTGTTTGTCAGAAATGTCGCGGTTTCGGTATTGATCACTTTATAAATCCCTTCGCAATCGGGCAGTCCTTTTTCGAAATGCACCAACGCGGTATCAGCATTGAGGGACTCATAGAGCGACATGGCACCTATTTTTGAAAAGACTTTAATAATCAATCCCTTAAGTGCCAGTTCATCAAAATGATCGACAGCAAAAAAGACCGCTTCTTTTTCGTGTGCAAGAACCTTATCGTTTTCACACCCTTTCCATTCACACCATTCGATCAGGAACCGTTTTACTTCCTCCCGGTTTTCCCGGGTAATCAGCTCAACAGTATGTGCACAGTTGCGGCGGAACTTGTTTATCTGGTGACGGATTGTCAGGTAATTCTTCCCGGGAAGCTCTGCGAGGTCTGCAGAGCGGTAAACGTATTCAAAATGATTACGGTCAGGAATAAGGTTTATTCCAGGACATATTTCCCGCATCCAGCTGGCGGTTTCCGGATCTATCAGGACGACAGGTTCATTGTCGCTGATATCCGATGCAAGTCGTATCAACGATCGAAGGAGTGCGGGATCCCGTGGACCAATCGGGGGACGGAACCGGGTGACATCATCAATGGTGCTTGCGATAATGAGATTTTTTTGCACATAGGCATACTGGTAGTGTGCGTAATGATTCCAGCAGACCATATTCGTAAAGGTATTATCACTATGTGCCTGCGGATACTGTGCGTAGTGCCGCTCGAAAAAAGCCCGGTCTGCAAGGGTAACAGGTTTAAAATTTTCCTGGGTGAGCATCACGTATCACTCCGGAATATCAGAGGGGTATGACCATCCATGGGATGAAATCCAAAGGGCAGGTAAAATTTTTCAGTATCTGGTTCTGCAATAAGACCGATCCAGGAAATTCCCCATTCAACGCATTTTTTTACTAATGTTGAAACGATCTGAGTACCGATTCCCGTTTTCCGGTATTCCGGCAGCACAACAAGGTCCTGGATATATCCATCGGATACCCCATCAGATATGACTCTGCCCATACCTACAGCTTGACCGGTTTTTATATCGACCGCAACGGCAAACAGGAAACTGCCCTTAATCAGACGGGGTAACTCATTAGGATCATATTCCTCCTTCCACCACCCTCCGGCACGGTACAGGTTAGCGATCTCAACCTCATCCCATGAATGAACCAGCTGGATTGCAATGTTATCTCCCAAAGTAATCACTTTTCCTGATACTCGCTTTAGGATTTCCTATTCGATACCCCGGAAAAAAGGATATGCGATGCGAAACGATCTGGTATTTTTGTTGTATGAATATAAAAAAACTACAGGACTTCATGAGGCTTCAGCTGCATGATCGACGTATCAACGATTGAGCCGAGTCCTTCAACACCCCAGTGCCCGGAATCCAGGATAAGATGATAGATTGAGAGATCGGTGATATCAATATTATAATAGGAATGATATCTTCCTGCTTCGCACTCTTCACGCTCGAGTGTGATGCGTTCTGCAGTCTTTTCATCCGCTATCTGATCCCGATATACAATCCTTTTTATCCGGCAGCCAATCGGGGCAAAGAGCCAGATCCTGAGTTCTGCATCGGTGACCATCCAGCCGGATAGCCGGCCTTCGACAATAATATTGTCCCGCTGTTTTGCGATCTCTTTTTGCCGGGCATCAATCATTGTATCAAATGCCGGATTTTCCTGTGCGAGGCGCCCGAACTCTGCCAATCCCATGTTGTGTTCCTGTGCAAGCTGGCGGAAGACTTCCCCGGCAGAGATCAATGAAAAACCGTGGTGTTCTGAGAGGTACCGTGAGAGTGAGGTTGTCCCGCTCCCGGGCAGCCCGCTCACGGTAATCCGCATCAGAGACCCCCGATATTCAGGGATTTCCTGATCACCTGGCTTAAGGTAATTGAACAGATCATATACCAGAGAATCCACGCGGGGATGATCCAGACTGCCGGATCGTGCAACCCGACGGATCCAGCATAGGGGAAGGTTATGGTTGATTTTACCTGGTTGAGCCGGAAGAGCAGCCAGAAAAAGATCGGTACTGTCAGTACCAGGATATACGCCATCGGCTTGAACTGGTTCTGCGACATTTCAAGCTGTTCACGCATTACCCGGTCTTTTTTTGCTTCCATTTTCTTGATTTTTTTCTCATCCTGGGAGAGCTGGGCTTCACGGTACTCGGTCTGGAATTCCTTCATTCTTTCCTGAACCTCAGTCATCCTTTCGTAATCTATCGTGTATTTCTGGATGATGGAGGAGTATAATCCCGTAAGTGCAGAGAGGATCACAATGAGGATATAAAAGGGGATTTTAAACGCGTCAATCAAGGGTGCGAATGCACCATCAATTCCCTGCCCGACTCCCACACGGAGCCACGCAATGCTGTAGGAAAACATCATCAGCATCATAAAGGCTAATGCAATGTAGATACCGTATTTATCCCATATCTTTCCAAAATCCATGTATTCACCTGAGCACGGCTGCCATATCCTCTGCAGCTCGTTCGAGTAGGAAATCAGCGTTTATCACAATCTTTACCGTGCAGCCGGTAAGCATCGCATATGCAGCAGCAAAAGAGCGATTGAACTGCTGGTGCTCAGCTATCGATCGTGCACCCTCTTTGTCCCGAGATCGCGTTTCATCCGTTAGACGCCGCATGAGGATCTGGTCGTCATCCGTTTCAACGAGAACGATACTATCCGGCATAATCTCACGCAGCACCCATTCCGGAAGCCCCGCAAAGTAACCTTTCGGGGTTTTGACCGATGCATGCGTATCGATCAGCACGTTGCCCGGGATTTGTGCAATCACCTGGGCAGCACGCTGTTGCAGTTGTTTCTGGACTGCGCGGTCCAGCGTGCGCATCTGGTCGCGGTCCTGAACGATTTTTTCGTTCATTGCAACCTCGAACATGAAGGTGCCGAAATTGATTGATTTATAGTCGACACCTTCTTTGTTGAGTTTCTTTAACGCCTCGTTGACGACCGTCGTCTTTCCGACGCCCGGTACTCCGGTTATGATGACCTTTTTTCCAACCATCCTGGTCCCTTCCACATCTCACTCTTTGCCAAAGAATGTCCGCATGAACGGGTACATCTCCATGATCTGCTGGCTTGCTATTTCCTCATAGAGACGATAGGTGATACTAACCGTCAGGAGCAGTCCGGTTCCGCTCACAGCACCGATGACACCAAAGAGGTTTGCCACAACACTGAGCAACCCGATAAAGACGCCCCCTATCACCGTGACCCGGGGGATGTACCGGTCAAGATACTTTTCAAGTACCTGCGGGTTCCTGCGGTAGCCGGGAATGGACATACCCGAGAGCTGGATTTGCCGGGCCACATCTTTTGAATCAAGCCCGGCAGTTTTGATCCAGAAGAGCGCAAAGATCGCACCTCCGACCACCATGAAAGTAACATCTACTCCAAGACGTAATAGAACCTGCCATGGCGCATGCCCGAGATCTACCATCCACCACATCCATTGTGTTGGTCCGTTGATGGGAGCAAGATAATACATGATTCCATTGAGAGGTTGCGAACCATCGAATGTCCCGAAAAGGGTAATATTCACATTGGAAAGGAACATCCCCACCATCTGGATGTTAGCCTGTAACACCCGGACGAGGATCATTGGCAGGACACTTGCGTAAATCAGTTTTACCGGGAACCGGGCCCGTGCACCCCTTATCTGAGCGTGAGCGAGCGGGATCTCGATGCGCGTTGATTCGACATAGACAATGATTAAGAAAATTGCTATGGTGGTAACAAATGCAAGGATGTCCTTGCCAAAGTAGGTGAGATAACTTCCCCCATCCAGACCAATGGCAACGAGACGAGGGAAAAATCCGACCGGATACTGGTCAGCAACCGGTGCCCAGTTTATGAACCCGTTTACTATCGCCTGGGAAATACCGGCGATGATGAAGAGACCGACACCGGAACCGATACCCCATTTTGTTACTACTTCATCCATGAAAAAGACAAGAACGCCACCGATACAGACCTGAAGGAAGATGAGTAAGGATACCGCAAAGAGGTTACCACCAAAAAACTGCTGGGCGATAACCGGGTCGGGTTGCAGGAATCCGCCGACAAGGTTCGGGGCAGCTTCAATGACGATCATGACCATGATGAGGATCTTCTGAAGACCCATGTACATGACCTGTCCGCGTGTCTCACTTGTATCGATATGGAGAATATCTGCTCCTTTGAGCAGCTGGAGTACGATGGATGCCGTGACGATTGGTCCGATACCAAGGTGAACTATCGAGCCGCTAGCACCGGCAAGGAGAGCCCGCCATGCAGCAAACAAATCCTGGTTTGAGGGGGCGAGTCCAAATAATGGTATATTCGTCAGGGCAAAATACAGAATTAATATTCCCAAGGTCCAGATCAGTTTATTCTTGAAATGGACGTGTCCCTCAGGACTCTTGACTGCAGGCATTGCAGCGAGCAGGGGTTCCATTCGATCCAGCAGGTTTCCCATTGTTTCACCAAAAATACGGGGATGATCAGACGATTTGCGTCTTTCCACCCATTTTTTCGATCTTTATCTTGGCTGATTCAGAGAATGCCTGCGAGGAGATATTCATCTTTTTTGTGACTTTGCCGCTGCCCAGCACCTTATCGATGCCCATATCAGCGGTGTTGATCACAATGACATCTCCTTCATTCTTTGCAATACCCTGCGCCAGGAGCGATGGTATTATCTGGTCGATAATCCCGACATCCATTACCGTGACAGTAATCTGGGAACTATTCGAGAAACCGTCCTTTCCAAAGACCGGCCCTCCCATCTCCTTATACCACTTGACAAAGTGGTGAGCGTTAATACCGGCACGTCCCCGGCCACCGCGGTTACCTGCACCGCGCCGGTTTTTATGGGTGCCGCCACCGCATGTCCGCGATCCGCGGTATTTTGAACGTTTGTTGGTTGGCATGCTGCTTCACCTCATCTTATAGAGGAGAGTATTGATCTCCTGACCATAATAGCCAAGCGCCCCACCCTGCGGGAAGGTACGTTTGGTGGTCTTGTATCCCTTGCGCGGTGGATGAAGGCGTAACACGGGTTTTAGTCCCGGAATTTCGCGCAGTTTGGTTTCACCACTTGCAAGCGCCTGTGCAAACTCAGAAATGTTGCTGTAAGTCGAGTTCGATTTGATGTACTCATCGGTGAGCGGTGCATCACCAATTACCCTGCCACGGGTCAGCAACAGGGTCTCAATTGTTGGTGCATCCGCTTCGCCATAGGCAACATAATCCTTTACTTTTCGGATCATGCCAAGATTTTCCGGTGTATCCGGAACGAGCACGCAGTGGTTGACATGGTGAAGACGCAGCATCTTGAGTGTGTCCTTGATGTCCCGCCGGGTTTTCACTACACCACGGACCTGAACAACAGCGTACATTTACAGAGACCTCCCTGTCTTGATCATGTTGGTCTCATTGAGCGCGATGAACGTAGCTTTCGCAAAATTGATAGTGGTACGCGTCTGCCCGCGTGCAAAAGTCCACACATCCTTGATGCCTGCGAGCTCGAGCACTTTCTTACTGATATCCCCCGTGACAAGGCCGATACCCTGGGGGGCAGGTTTGAGCGTGACACGGACACTGCCTGCAGTGCCCTGAACCTGCATCGGAATTGAGTGGGTAACATCACACCCGCATTCCCAGCTGCCGCAACCGCGCCGGACCTTAATGATATTCATCTTTGCTTTCACGATCGCCTTCTTGATCGCATTGCCGACTTGCACGTCCTTACCCTGGCCAAATCCGATATACCCGTTCCGGTTGCCGACAATAACAACAGCCCGGAACTGAACGCGGCGACCCGAGTCGGTCATCCGCTGCATCATGGCAATATCAAGAACCTCATCTTCCAGGTCGGGAAGGAACATATCGACGATCTGGGGTTCCTTGATCGGCCTTCCGCTCTCAAGTACCTGGTCGATATTTTTGATCTCTCCAGAGGCAACGAGTTTACCAAGACCGGTGACCGGGCGCCACTCTTCTCTTTCATAAGCCATTTACACCAGCTCCTTTTTTATGGCGTCTGCCACCTGCTCGACATTCGCAACAATATCCCCGGCGTTTTTGTTGTATGCCGCGATATGTGCACCTTTGACCCGTTCGTCTGAGGGGAGGATCTTCTCCCCATGGGGTACATCAAGTCCTGCTTCAACCGCACCTTTAAGAGCGGCAAAGACCCGTGCACCAGGAGTTGCGCGGTTGAGCCCGATATCCAGAATGGCCCTGCCATAATCTGCTTTTTTCGCTTTTACCGCAAAGAGCATGCCGGTCAGGTAGGCTGCCGGTGTGCTGGATGTCGATCCCTTGTATCCGTATGATTCCAGCTCGGCAGAATTTGCTGCTACGAGAGTACGGTCGCCATCCATCTCGGCTGTAACAAGTTGGATGATGATGTGCCGGTTTGTCTTGCGCACAACCATTCGTGGCGCGTCAGCTACGACGAGCCGGGTGCGCTTGTAGTAATCGGTCTTGCCCTCTCTTCGTCTTCGGAAGGGAACAAAATACCGTGATCCTGTCGCCATGTTACTTCATCCTCCCTGCGAGGATCTCCATCTGCGCCTTCATGTGCGCAACGCTCCTGAACTGCCCGCCGGCTGCTTTCCGGTAGATTATGCGGTACATATGCCGGTCAATAGTCCCGGCATCACGGAGTTCAACGAGCACTTTTCTGATAGCACGGATCTTCTGAACCCATGCCGTTTTGCTCGGGTTGCGCGCACCTGCCGCACCCTTCCTTTTTCCGGCGCCTTTGCAGTGCCCGTATGACCGTTTTGCGATCCGTGCACGGGCCCTGCCGCGGCTTACACCTTTCTTCTGATGTGCCTTGATTGCGCCATCAGTGATAAGCCCTCTCATGTCTTCACGTGAGATTGCGTTCTCGATATCCGAGATACGGGCCGGGTCAAACCAGACGCGGTTAACACCGCACTTTAATACTGCGGCAGCGATGCGTTTCTGGCTGGCGACATCACTCATTCTTCTTCACCTCTGCCTCGGTCTTCTTTTTTGCCTTTGGTTTTGCAGCTGCCTTGGGTTTGGCTTTTGCTTCGGCAGGCACTTCCGTCTTTGGTTTAACAGATTTTTTGGTTGATTTTACGGGAGTCGTTGACTTAGTTTTTTCCGGTGTTTTTTCTGCAGGTTCCGCTTTTGGTTTTGCAGATTTCTTTTCTTTTACCGGAGCCTTTTTCTTTTCTGCCTCGGGCGTTTTCTCTGCCTTCTTTTTCTCTGCCTTCTTTGTATCCTTCTTAACGGGTGCTGCCGGGGCTTTTGACTTTGCGGGCTTCTTTTCTTCGCTCTTCTTTTTGTCCGCCACCTTTGCTGGTTCCCGGATCTTTTCCTGTTTTGGTCCGGTCTTTACCGTGCGGGCATTCAGCACTTTGAAACCTTCCGCGATTGCCTTTTCCTGGAGACCAACACGTGTGCGCTCACCGACTGTTGCTCCTATCCGGATCGCATGAGTCTTTGGATCAATGCCCTCAAGTTCCTTTACCGAAGAGATCAACACCTCAAAAAATCCGCTGGGGTGCATTCCGCGCACCGCAATCGGGCTTCCGAACCCGGGCTTGGGGAGAGCTCCCTTTGCCTTCTTCTGCTCTCTCTGCTTATTGTGCTGCCCCTTGGGCTTTCTCCAGGAATCTGAGAGTTGCTTCTTCTTACCGTATCCGTCACGCTTGAAGGTTGCACCCTTTTCTACGCGCACCCGGATTAACCGTTTTATTTCAGTGGTCATCGATCTTCAGCCCCTCTGTACGATATAAATGCCATCCTGGAAGACCCTGGGATCACGGTTACGGATATGGGTAGCATGCTCAATGTTTGCTGCCGAGGTCCCGACCAGTTCGCGGTCGATTCCCGTGAGCACAACTTCATCATTTGCAATCTTTGCTGTAACACCCGCTTCAATCCGTGCGTAACGCGCCTTCTTCTCACCAAGGAAGTTGGCGATCTCAAGCCGGTTTACCTGAAGTTTCAGCTGGATCGGGAAGTGGCTGTAGACCATTTTCATATGGTACTCAAACCCTTCACTGACACCCCGGCACATGTTTTTGGTATGCGCCTCCAGTGTCCCAACCATCGCCGTCATCTCTTTTCTTTTGGACTCGGTTGAAATTGTAACCTCGTTTCCTTCGCAGGTTACGGTTACCTGGGGGAACCGCATGTTACGTGAAAGCTGCCCTTTTGGCCCTTTCACACGAAGCTGCGAGCCATCCAGATGGGCTTTTACACCCTCGGGAATCTTAACTATTCTGACTGCTGACATAATCTCGCACCTTTTAATAAACATACCCGAGAAGTTCGCCACCGATGCCCTCTTTCCTCGCCTGTTC
>PLLR01000046.1:13245-34880 GCA_003141335.1 Methanoregula sp.
CTGATGTAACCGGCGTCCTGCATAATGCGGAGCATCGCGCCGAGGAGTTTACTCGCTGGTTCGATGATGCACACGGACTTACCGGTGTCACCGGCATTTTTTAAGGAACACATTCCGTCTGCTATAGGATTACTTCGTGTCATTGTGCATTCACCTTCAGCTCATCTTTTTAAATCCAATCTTCCGGGCCCACTCGCGGAAGCACTGCCGGCAGAACATGATATGATATCTGCGCACGAGTCCCTGTTTGCGCCCGCACATCTTGCATTCGTTCGCACCGCGACCATAGATCTTCTTCTGTTCTCCAGCCATTAGCGCACCTCAACCTGGTACTGCTCTTTGAGAAATGCGATCGCATCCTCTTTTTTCACGCGCTGTTTTGCCGGGAGTTTTTTCTGCTCCATGCGCCTGCGGGTGATCCGTATGCCTTTTCGTTCGAGCACGACATTGACATCCATACCGAAGATTCCAATCTGCGGATCGTAGGACATGCCGGGGAAATCCGTGTGTTCTTCAATACCAAACGAGATGTTTCCGCTCTTGTCGAACTGGCTCTCAAAGACCGTTTTGTTGATAATCCCGATCGATGTCGTGAAAAAATCACGGGCTGATTTGCCCCGTAACGTGACCTTGCATCCAATCGGAGCGCCTTTTCTTATGGAGAATGCCGGTTGAGTCATCCTGGCAATGCTCCTTACAGGCTTCTGCCGGGTGATCGTTTTCATGATGTTTTCAGCTTTTACGAGCTTTTCGCCGCTCTCGCCAACTCCCATGTGAACGACCACCTTGTCGATATAAATATCGCGCATCGACGTCACTGTTCAATCCCCCAGATTGCTATTGCGGATGTCTCTTTTCCGACAACGTAAATATAGGGAAAGATCGTGTCAAACCGGGTCTTTGTCGCTTCATCCTCTAAGATGATCTTATTGGGCACACTGCCCGGTATTGTAATAATATCGACGATTCGTGCGACCTTTCCTGAGTGACGACCTCCTGTTACCATTGCCATACTACCGACAGCAAACGGGAAGTGGTCGACTATTTTGAACCTTGTTTCGGGTTCAAGTGAAAGAACGACCGAATCACCAGATTTGTAGGTATTATCAGCAAGCAGGTTTGCTCCGTACCGCATATTGAGCTGAACTTTACCACCAGGGATAATGGTCTTGTTTTTGATCTTGCACAGTCGGGTCTTTGCCGCTTCTGCATCAATCTCAATGGCGATATGACGACCATTCTTGTCACGCAGGATGCGGTAGAACTTGTTGATCTTCGGTAATGAGATGATATCAAAGATACCAATGCCCATTTTTGCGTCACGGCAGGGCCTTCCATTGATGATGAGATCATTCTGGTTAAGGATCTGTTTGACTTCTTTTAAATTCCGGGCAAAACCCATATGGTCGCGGAGCCAGACTGCAACCGGCATTGCATTTGCGTTATGCGGTCCTGGCGCTGTTTTCGTTACGAATTTCGTGGTTTTCTTTGCGATATGCCACGATTCCGGGGCGTTCAGTCGCTTCAGATGGTCTGACATTATTCAGCCTCTCCTAGTTTTTCCTGACGGCGCGTATCGGTGAGATTCAGTTTAGTGATTTGCACATTTGACGCATCGATGAGACGGGGTACTTCGGTTCCATCGGCTTTCGTTAACGAAACACCATGGACTACAATTTTTGACTTTTTGGTATCGACTGCATCCACAAGTCCCTCATCGCCAACAAAATCTCCACGGGTTACCTTAACGGTATCTCCCTTGATCACACGCAATGTCTTTTTCTTGTATTTTTCCTTGAGCACAGCGGAAAGTGGGGCGTTGAGATATTTGGTCTTCACGTGTGAAGGTGCCTGATAGCGCGCCTTTCTCTGCTTTCTTGGCTGTTCGCTTACGATTCTTACCATACTGCACACCTCACACAATGATCGTTGCCATGGAACCGAGCTTGGGGAACCTTTCCGCGACCTCGCGGGCTACCGGTCCCTTGATCTCTGTCCCTTTTGGTTCATTCTTCTCATCCACAACAACAACTGCATTGTCATCGAAGGATACCCGCATCCCGTTGGGTCTGCGCATCTCCTTTTTCTGGCGGATGACGACAGCACGCACAAGCTTGCGGCGCATGTCGGGGGTACCCTTCTGGACGCTCGCCGTGCAGAGATCCCCGAGGCCCAGCTTGGGCTGACGGCGCCTGACACCGTGATAGCCGAAGACAGAAATGATCTGTACTGTCCTGGCACCGGTATTGTCAGCACAGGTAAGCCTTGTCCCGGTGGCAAGTGCGCGAGGAATGGTGGACTGCTTTGCCTTCATGGCTGCAGCACCTCCACAACAACAAAGGTTGTGCTTTTCGATAGCGGTCTGCACTCAGCGATCTTCACCAAATCGCCAATCTTCGCCTGGATACAGGGAGGGTTGTGGACGTGAAGTTTCGAGCTGCGTTTTTCATACCGCTTGTATTTACGGATGTAGTGCAGGTAATTACGTGCGACTACGACCGTTCCCATCATTCGGTCGCTCACGACTTTACCGGTGATCACCTGGCCGCGCACCGGTAAAGTGCCGTGAAACGGACAATTAACGTCCTGGCATTCTTGTTTTGGTGCCTGGACGTTCAATCCAATGTTTAGTGCCATTATTTTATCCTCTTCTTTTCGTGCAGGTTGATTCTCTTTTCAGGAGCTAAAACCATCACGGATCCATCTATCTCAACAAGTTCACTGCCTGGAAGGTGCAGCTGAAATCTGCTGTGCATCTTGGGGATGCGTTTGACCCCGTGTGAGGTCTCAATTATCAGCAGGTTTTTTGTTTCATCGATGATATGCCCGTAAAGTCCCCGGTGAAGGGGGTTTGCAGCTCCCGATACCAGAACGTCTTGTCCGATCAGTTCATGCCGGAGGACATTCTGGAGAGAGATCATACGTTTCTCCTGCGGTTCTGCTCAGTCATCAAACGGGCGATTGTTCGCCTGAGTTCTCCTATATGACCCGGGTTCTCTGTTGCGCCACCGGCACTTACTTTACCATAATGCTGGACAAGCTCCATCCGGAGTTTTTCCATCTGTTCCTGCAGTTCTACTTCAGAGAGCTGCTGGACATCCCGTGCTCGTAATATTGCCATTACCGCTCCTCCCTGAAGGGTATTTCATCGGGTAGGGCTGGTTCATCAGAGTTGATGTCGCCGATATCAGTGACGGTTACTTTCGGTGCCGGGCGCTTCTTCTCCTGTTCAATAATTGCAAAGTGATCCGGTAGTTTCGCACCGGCGGGAACGAGCTTTACCTGGACACCTATGACCCCGAGTTTCTTGATAGCGACTGCATAGCCTTTCTCAACGAGGGTATTACTCGGTTCACCACAGTGCTTGATGTACCCTTCAGTAAACTTCTGGGTACGGGCACGTGCTCCGGTTAATTTACCGGCAATCACGACTTCACATCCAAGCGCACCGGAGTCCATAACCCGGCGAAGAATGCTTGACCCCGCTTTACGGAAGTACCAACCTCGTTCAAGGGCGTTTGCCAGCCGTTCTGCCATAATCTGGGCGTTGAAGCTGGGATTTGTAACCTGCTGAACTTCAATCTGGGGAGATTCAACTCCGTAATTCTGAGCAAGGTCCAACGTCAACTGGTGAACCAGTTTGCCACCTTTTCCGATAACAATACCGGGTTTTTCTGCAAAGATGGTCACCTGCGTGCCCAGCGGTGTTCTTGCGATGTCCATGCCACCGTATCCTGCACGTTTCAATTCCTTTGACAGGTACTTTTCAACACGGGCTTTCCGCACACCTTCTGAGATAAACTTCTGTTCTACGGCCATTTAAGCCACCTCGCGAACCACGACTTCAATGTTCACGGTTTCACGGACCTTGGGGGTCGCTCGTCCCATTGCACGGGGGAAGAACGATTTCTGGGCGCGCCCGCGGTTTGCTGATACGTGAATGATCTCAAGATTGTCTGCATCGAGACCGATATACTCAGCATTCTTCTTTACCGATTCAAGAACCCGGATATAAGCTTTTGATGCCTTCACCGGGTACCTGCCTGCATCCCAGTTTCCCGGGAGGCCGCGTTTGTGCGCCACATTCCGGTTAAAACGCCGGAACGGGATTGCTTTCTTTAAACCAACGACCTCATTCAGGTACGCGATTGCGTCGTTCACGCGCTGGTGCCTGATGAACGTGGCAATTTCGATCGAATGCTTGGGCGACATATTAAGTTCGTTAGCCTTCGCTTTTGCGATGTTGTCGCCACTGATTTTCTGTGAATAATCAATTCGTGCCATGTTCATCACTTCAGCGGAACGTACTTGCTGCCTCGTGTTGCACCGATACCGGCACTACCATGAGCGACCTTCCTTCTTGTCAGTGCAAACTCCCCAAGATAGTGGAAGACAGACTCCGGCTGAAATTCGACTTTCATGAATTCCTTGCCGTTATAAATCTCAATGGATTTGCCCACCATTTCAGGCATGACAATCATTTCGCGCAGGTGCGTTCTGATCTTCTCGTCACCTTCACGGACCTTTGTAAGCAATATCTCTTCGCCACGGGAGAAACCACGTACTATCTTGCGGCGTGCACGGGCCGTCATGAGCGGTAGGAGTTCGCTTATCCCCATCGCCTTCAGCTCGTCAATCTTGTACCCCCGATAGGTGAACTCTTCACGCCTTCTTGGCATTCTCTTCTGAGTCTTTTTTGGTGCTGCCATACCGTTCACTTCCTGCTCTTACCTGTCCTGCGTGCAGCCACATGACCAACTGTTCTTCCCGGTGATGTTCCTCGTGCAACCGTCTTGGGGCGACCGGTATGCTGGTGACCGCCACCACCAAACGGGTGGTCGATGACGTTCATCGCGACACCACGGACGCGTGGCCAGTTTGACGCTGTGTTCTGCATCTTGTGGTACTTGTTGCCTGCTTTCACAAACGGCTTGTCGACACGACCGCCACCGGCTACAATGCCGATGGTTGCACGGCAGCGGTGGTTGAACCATTTGGTCTTGCCGCTGGGCATCCTGACGCCAACCCGGTCCTCAATCCTATCGACAACAACTGCCTGAACACCTGATGCACGGACAAATTTGCCGCCATCGTTCGGGCGTGCTTCGATATTGCATATGTATGTCCCGGGGGGAATATTCTGGAGTGTGAGCGTGTTTCCGTTCTTTACCTCAACATTGGATCCCCAGGTAATGATTTCACCAATGCCGAGACCTTCAGTGACCAGCATGTAAACTTTGGCACCATCCTCAAGTTTGACGAGTGCGATCGGTGCGTTGCGTGCCGGATCATGTTCAATATCGATGACACTTCCCGTGATTTTTTGTGTATCATCACCGATGTGCTTCAGTTCGGCCTTGTACCGGTGGGATGGTGCTCGATATGTCGGGCCTCCCTTGCCCCGGTTTTGTGTTGTAATACGATGTCCCATGTTCCCACCTACATTATGCCAAGCCGGCTGAGAATTTCCTCGGCGGCTTTTTCGTTCTCAAAGCTGACAATTGCCTTCTTTTCACCGTGCATGGTCATGAGCGTGCGAACGGTAGTGACGTTCTGTCCAAACGCTTTTTCGATTTCACGTTTGATCTGGCGCTTGGAAGCTTCACGGCTGACGAGGAACTGGAGTTTGCTCTGGTTCTCTAAAAGGACCATTGCTTTTTCCGTGACAAACGGGTATTTCAGAGCCATTTATCTCCCCTCCAGGCGCACAAGGGCGCTCTCGGTCCAGACCGTCAGGCGTCCTGCCAGCATGCCCGGTGCAAGGTGCTCGACATTCAGCTGGTCAACAGTCACTACATCGACACCGGAAAGGTTGCGTGCTGCACGCAGCGGTTTTCCGGCGGTGACAATGAGCAGGCTCTTTCTCTGCTTGAACCTGCGACCACGCATTTTGCCTCTTCCGGCACGAACTTTCTTGCTCTCCTTTGCCCGTTCGATGTCATGATAGACACCTGCAGTGGTAAGCGCTGATATGACGTCCTGCGTACGGTCGAGTGACTCAAACTTATCCTCAAGGATAATGGGGACAGCGCCATCGAACCGGTGACCGCGACCGCGGATGAGATCTGTAGAGATGCTCGCAGCTACAGCCGAACGGAATGCCTTTTGTTTTTCTTTCTGGTTGATCTCTTTGATCAGGATTTTGGCGACCTTCGGAGGATGTGCCTCACGGCCTCCTTTTGCCTGCGGAACTTTTGCAGCGCGTGAACCGTTCTTGATACGGGGCACATGCGATGAACCGCGACCACTTCCCCAACCTACTGCTGAAGAACAGATACCGGCAAATGGATTCGTTCCATGGGGTTGCCGCCGCGTGCTCTGAAGGGCCATGACTGCCTTTTTGATCAGATCGGGGCGGTACTCCTCGGAAAAGAGTTCCGGAAGTTCAATATCTTTCGCGATTCCGCCATCAAGTGTTTTAACCTGTGCTTTCATCTCTGATCATCCCTGTTTGCTCTGGACGCTTACAAACTGGATTGTCGGCATCCTGACGACATGTTCACCAAGGCGCATTGCCGGACGAATACGTATGAGCCGCTTAACCGGGCCCGGAATAGAACCCTTGACAAGGACATACGGGCTCCTGAGTACACCATAGTGCAGGAATCCGCCAGAGGGTGTGATCTCGCTCGCGTTTTCACTAACCCTTAAAATACGCTTGTTAAATTCTGTACGCTGCTGGAATCCCAGCTGGCCCATCTGAGGTACTTGCCACCTCACATGATGAGGATTCCAGGGTCCGAGTGTACCCAGGTGGCGCTCCTTTCCACCAACGGAGTGTTTGCGCTTGCGCAGCGGTATACCCCACCGCTTTACTGCACCATTCGTACCCTTACCGGTGGTGATCGCAGTAATATCGGCATATGCTCCGGTCTGGATGACATTGTTCAGCGAAACCTCTTTTCCAAGGATACCCTGTGCAAACTCCCACTGCTTTTTGATGTCTCCGCCACCCACCTTGATCTCCATGAGATCGGGCACTTTCTTCGGGACACCGGTGAGGATCGCGGGTTGTGTGTAGGAGACCGCGTAGATCTCGGCAACAGTACCTGCTGCAACGGCATCCGAAAATTTCTTCTTCGCAGCCTCTTTGTCATAGTCCTTTGGCAGGGTGATCCGGCGACCAAGCACGGTATCGAGCTGGTCGGCCCAGACTTCTGTCAGCGCATGTTTGCCATAGGTATCTTTAGAGTAGGCACGAATTGCAGCGACCTTCATCGGGGGGATTTCAATAACGGTGACCGGCACCATAATTTCCTTACCCTCGGTGGAACTGTTCTTGTGATCATCTACCATGATAACATGCGTCATACCTACTTTATATCCAGCAAACCCCTGCAGTACCGGTGCCCCATCATAGAGAGGCCACGATTGATATTTCGGGATCGGGCTCTTTGCACGCTTTCTTGGGCTGAATGCAAGAGAACCACGGCGTGGTCTGTTTATTTTTGGCATGTGTTAATCAATCCTTTTTCTGCGTGTAGGTTATTCCCATTGCGACACGAATTTTTGATTAATCCGAGACTGTGTGATAACTTTGTCTGGTTAAGATGCCAACACGCGACGCCAGTTGAGAAAACCGGAGAACTCGGGTAATACACTAATCCGCAGTTGTGGATTTTTTTATGTATTATTGAACGTCCAGTTTTTTCATTTGGCTACGGACATATGGATGATAATATCCTCATCCAGGAGCTGGTATGCACCAGCATTCCTGTCTCGCGAAAGAAGATCCTGACAATAACGCATCCGTCTGCCCCATGATTAGAGCAATTGGAACGGGCTCGTTTGTTCAAACGTCGACCCATGCGTACCGGTCAGACCCCACTCAGTCAGCCTGTTGTGACGAATCACAACTCCTTCTCGGGTTTCCCCCCGCAATAAAGCGGAGTTCACCAATCGAGGATTACCCACGGCACAACCGACTTTCCTGTGTCCGGAAGTCTGGTTCCGCCGTATGATGTAATCAAAAATGTGCTTTTTATCATGTCAGCACATGGATACATCAGAGGATAACCTCATATCGGCTTCCTTAATTATTGCATAAAAAAGAATATAAACATATGCCACTGGGGGATCTCAACAGTTAATGGAAAATTTGTGATAAATATATACATTTACTTTTCTTTCATTTTACTTTCATTTACCTTTATCCAAAGTACAATTCCCCAAGATCGGTGATATAAACAATGATATCTTCACATATACGGCGTGCTTTGTAGGACTGGGGACGGGACTCTCTTAACCGGTTTATCAGGGAGATTGTATCATACATCACTTTTATGTTAATTTTTTCTGCTTCACCATAAATAATTGCGGGTACATCAAAAAGATCAGTCCCTGAAGGGATAGTACACAGGTTTGTGGCATCCAGCGTATAGAGAAATTCAAGGGTTTCTTTTGCCCTTCGGATATTCTCCATAGCGCTCTTTTCAATGGTGCAGACATTCGCTTTGGATGTGGAGATAATATCAGCAATCTGTTGCTGGGTCAGCCCTTGTTTACGGTACCTGAGAACCTCCATCTGGCGTTCAGTGAGCAGACCATCTTTCATAATATTAAATCTTCTATCTAAACTTAAACACTTTTCGTTAACTATGCCAAATACAAACATAATATCGAATTGCCCTCATTAAGACACGGTTATGTACTCAAAAAAATTGTTTTTCAATAATTTTTCGAGGAGAGAGGACATTTCAAAATGTTTATATGAATACCGGGTCATAATAACGTGTTATAAAAAAAATTTAGGTGATTTAGATGGTTGTTAAAGTAGGAGTTGCCAAACTCGGCAATATTGCAAGTGGTGTAATGGCAGAGCTGCTTCTCGATGAGAGAGCAGACCGCGAAGACATGCAGACATTCATGGCGACCAGCGGAACGAAACTCCAGCCTGAAGACATTGAACGTGTCGTCTCCACCATGAAGGCATGGAAACCTGACTTCTGTATTGTTGTCTCACCAAACGGCGTTCTCCCAGGACCCACCGGTGCCCGTGAAGATCTCGCAAAAGCCGGTATCCCGGTCATTGTCATTACTGACGACGTTACCGGTAAGAAAGAATGGGAAGAGATCAAGACCAGCAAGTTCGGATACATCATCATGAAGGCAGACTCCATGATTGGTGCACGCCGCGAGTTCCTTGACCCCGTCGAGATGTCTGACTACAACAGTAATCTCGTTAAAGTTCTGGCCCTTACCGGAGCATTCCGGAAGATGCAGCTTGCTATTGACAAGGTCATCGACCAGGTAAAGGCAGGCAAGAAGGGCGCAGAACTTGAGCTCCCGAAGATTGTGATGACTGCCGACAAGGCTGTCGAGGGTGAATTTACCAACAACTATGCACTCGCAAAGGCACGCGCGGCATATGAAGTTGCCAGTGCAGTCGCCAATGTCAACGTCAAGGGCTGCTTCATGACCAAGGAATGGGAGAAATACATCCCGATCGTTGCAAGCGCTCACGAAATGATGCGTGCAGCAGCAGTTCTTTGTGATGAGGCACGTGAGATCGAGAAGGCTGGCGACGGTATCATCCGCAAGCCCCACAAGAAGGATGGGTCGCTTGTCTCCAAGAACAAACTTGTAGCAAAGTTTGAGTAAATTTTTATTTTTTCTCTTTTTTGTAGAATTTTCCAAAGTCTTCGGGAAGCGTCATTATTACCGGTTCCAGATGGAGCCGCTCCATGAATGCGGAATCACTTGTGGACGAAGGGTTGGGGTTGATCCGGGAGATCATGGAGCAGAATGCCCGGAATCCGTGATCGTTGCCGCTCTTATCAAAAAAAATGGACATATTGAACGCATGGGTTCCCAGTTCCCGGTATAATGAGATGATTTCAAGTATGCCCCGCGCCACGAGATCCACGTAGTTTTCCATCTCATCAAGTGTGGATATTGGCAGTATCCCCCGAACCTCGCGCTCACCAACCGGCACCGCATGGGCTGACCAGAGCATTTCGTCGCCGAACAGATACCGATCTGAGGATCTTTCCTGCTCCCTCACCGCATCCCAATAGTTCCGTCCCAGTTTTTTTCGGTACTGCTCACTTGCAGCAATATAAACGTCAACAATACGGGACGGGCAGGAATCGGACAACCCTTGCATATGGGGATGCACAAGGCTTGCCCCTGCTGATGGCAGGAAGTTCCAGTTGATGCTGGGATAGCCATCAACCTGTCGGAGTGCCTCGATCTGCGAGAGGAGAGCATCCACTACCTGTTGCCGGCTGAAGGCAACGACCGCGTGCTCACGGGTCATAACGGTTACAACATGACCTTTACCGAACGGAAACAGGTTGGGAAAAGTGACACTTTCGCCACGGATAATCCGGTTGCCATCGGAAAATGTGGGTGTAACAGTCATCACTGCATCGCGGCAGAACGGGCAACCCTCTGCATTTGAAGGGAGGTATAATGACTGATCGATCTGCCTTTTTAACCGGTCCGGACTGATCCTGCACCTGAGCCCGGTGAGGTGCTCTTCTCGATATTGTAGTGTGCCCCTGCTGGTGACAACTTCCCTGACCGAAAACATACCTGTTCAGGATTATATTTCCGGCAGGATCTGATAGTCGTTTGCACACGGATCTGTTGACCGTGGGGATTTATAGAGAGTTTCCGGTACGAGCCCGATGCTCGATTATTCTTTTTGTGAGGGGGGGCGTCATTACATACGCGGAGGTGGGGGTATTCCCCTCATGGTCCAAAATGGGGAGTTGCCCGGCCACGTCATCCGTCAATGTACTGGCTATGGATCTTATGAAAGGGCCATTGGAGCCCGGTTCACTGCTCATGATTTTTTTCGCTCAGGAAGGAGATACCGGAAAATTGAGAACTAAAAAGAGATGGGTAATATCTGCCGGGATCACTGCCTTTTGGATTGTATCCCGGCAGGTATTATGTTCTGCGGTTATACTACGTACTTGCCGAGCAGGCGGATCGATGTGGTCATGTCGGGACCAAGGGGTGAGCCGAAGATGATCTGGGTGACACCGGCCTTGGTGAGGGCTTCGCACTTCTGCTTGACCATCTCAGGGGTTCCTGCAATGGTGAATGCGTCGATCTCCTTGTCTCCAACGAGTTCTCCGACCGTCTTGAAGTCGAACTTACCCAGTGCTGCCTTGATCTTTGCAACATTGTTCAGGTCAAGTCCGTGGCGGGTGAGGAGGTCTGGTGGTGAGCCGGCTGCAATGAATGCGGCAACGATCTTTGCTGAATTGCGTGCCTTCTTCTCGCTCGTGTCGATGGACATGGCGGTGTATGCACCGATATCAAAGTTCTTCTTGCCGACTTTGTCAGTTGCTGCCTTGATAATCGGGATTGCAATGGCGAAATCCTTAGGGTTGGATGCGTTGATTAATGCACCGTCGCCGATCCTTCCGGCGAGCTCAAGAACCTTGGGTCCCTGTGCACCGATGTAGACCGGTATGCTCTTCTTGCCCGGGAGAGTAACCCCCGTAAGCTTTGCGCCGTCATAATCAAAGAACTTCATGCCGGACTTGTTAATCTGTTCACCGGCACAGAGCTTGCGGAACTGTATGACTGCTTCCTCAAGGCGCCCAACCGGCTTTTCGGCGTTGATTGCAAGTTTCGGGAGCGTTGAGAGGTCCCCGGGTCCGATACCGAAGACAGCACGTCCATCAGAGATCTCATTCAGTGTGCAGGCAAAAGATGCCATTGCGGCGGGGGTGTCAGTGAATGCGTTCATAATACCCGGGCCCATTTTCAGGGTCGTGGTTGCCTGCGCGATGGCGGCGAGGGTGGGGTAGCAGTGACGGTTGTTGTAGTGGTTAGTGATCCATGCGAAATCTATGTCTTTGGATTCTGCAAGTTTACAGAAGTTGACAACTTGCTTTACATTGACATTTCCTGGTACAAATTCAATTCCATATGTCAAGGTTTGTTCACCTCATGGAGTATTACCGTCCGCGCATTTAAATAAATTATCATTTTGCGTTGATCGTTTTGCGCTATCCGCTCAAAATATGCTCATTTTAACGTTTTTTCCAGGGGAATCTGGCTGTGAGGTCCTTGAGCGGAGGGGAACGCACCGGGATATGCACATTTAGTCGTCCCTCTGGCGTTTTTCTCCATTACAACCAATTTAATAATTATTTGATTCCCGAAAAAAAATGCACAGGGTATTGGATGTATAACGACAGGTTCTCACCGGAAGTATGCTTTTTTCGTCTTTTTTTAGTGACAGGTTTTTCGTATCAGGATTACCATTTTATTAAAGAGATTCTAACCTGTTATTCCCCATTACAAAGCCATACACTATAAGATATTGAACTTCCAGGAAGTAATAGTACATAAGGGATAGGGAGTCCTATAGGGTTTTAATTGGGATTTATACATGCGCATACTTGCTTTAGGATTAGGCGGCGCGGGCTGCAGGATTGTCAATAGTCTTTATACGACCGATCGACGCAGCAGTAAAGTGGCATGCGTCCAGGCACTCGCGATCGATGTACATGCGGATACATTATCTCAGCTGGGGGGTCTGCCAGAGAACGCAAAACTATTTTTCCCACCACTGGACCAGGGCATTCACCCGGAAGAGGAAGGAGAAACTCAGACCGCAACAATTGATATCGGTGAGATCGTTGCACGTATCCAGAATATTGAGAGTGGAGAAACTGATGCAATCTTTGTGTGTTGCGGGCTTGGCGGCAGTATGGTGGATATTGCACCGCACGTCATCGCTTCACTTCGTTCATCAGTTGCAGAGCCGATCTTTGGTCTTGTCACTCTTCCCTGTCTTGCTGAAGGTGAGCGTCATTCAGCAAAAGCAGCAGATGATATCGAAATGCTGTCGCCCCTTCTTGACGGGGTCATCCTCTTTGATAATGAGACCTGGTATAAAAAAACCAGGGCGCAGCGATCAACACTCGTAAAAAAAGAGAAGGGACTCGCTGAAAAACTCGGGTTTGGGAAAAGTGAGCCCGAGATTTCCCCGGAACTTGCCACATATTTACTCCTGAACGAGGCAATTGTCAGGAGGATCAGCCTGATCCTGAGAGCCGGGGAGTTCAAGGCAGATGGTGGACTTGATCTCGCGGAGGTTGTACTGGATTCAGGGGAGGTGCTCAATACGATGAAGGGAATGGGGTACATTACCATCGGTTATGCAGTTGAGCGTCTCCCCCATCATCCATTGAGTTTCTTAACCAACTGGCGCCCAACCGGTTTTTTCGCTGATGAGCATATAAAGAAAGCCTCACGGATCGTCGACCTTGCAAAGCAGGCGATCTATCACGAGATTTCGACTCCCTGTGATATGACGAGCGCGCACAAGGCGTTAATTCTTATCGCGGGCCCATCACATGAACTCTCATTGAAAGGGTATATGACGGTGCGTAAATGGATTGACAGGAGTATTGCCGGACTGGAGACGAGGTCCGGGGATTATCCTGTGATGAATACAAAAAATGTGGCAATTATCATCATGCTCTCGGGCCTTGAAAATATTCCCCGCATCACCGAACTCAAGGAAATCCAGAGCCAGTATAAATCCAATCATCAGGATAGTTTTGCAGTAGTAAAACAATCAGACACTGATACAATCACCATGTCTGGAGAGTCCACAGTCCCCGGCGGAACCGTGGTAACCTCAACCAGACGAGAAGAAGAGAATTTAAAAGATGAGATGCTCGTTCTGCCAGTTAAAGCACATAAAAGTGATAAAACCGTCATGTACGACGGGGGAAGCTTTTCGCAGCTGGCAGAGGATAATGATACACGTGAGTCTGAGGCGCCTCAACGCGTAATTCCCCCCCAGGGTGTGTTGCCGCGGAAAACATTACCAGATTCGACGGATGCTGTAAAAAAGACCGCTCGTCTTCTCACTACGACACCTCATCCTTCTCATGAGACCACTTCCCGACCAGGAGATGCGGGCACCCTGCCAGCGATGGCGAGCCCCCCTGAACCACGGCATCGGGTCATTGTGACCCATGATAATGAGAATAAAACAACGCAACCCGCACCCCGGCATTCCTCCCCCGTATCACCAGTTCATGGAACACCACAAAACAAAAAATCCTCCTATGGCACAGATTCCAAGGGGTTGGATGAAAGACATGGGCCGCATTCCAGCGAGGAAAGATTGGGAACCAAGGAGACGGAACGGCAGAGGATTGAGAGAGAATTGCAGCGACAAAGAATAATGGCAATCTCTGGTCGTACGCCAAAGACAGAACCAGGAGTGTCAGCACACCCAGTACACTCCGCTGAAATCATCATATTAAAACGGGAAATTTCAGAAAATACGCCATTCAAAGAAGCGCGTGAACCCCCGACTCCAGCTGAAGTCGTGCACCAGGTACCGGAGAAAAGAACCGTTATCCTGCAAAAAAAGAAGGTGCATCCAGTGATGCAGGAGGCGAATATTCCCAAGGATAAGAATGAGAAGGACTATATCGATGATGATGATCTCTCTATAATAAAGCGTCCTGAATATTTCCGGCAACCCGATTCTGAAGAGTTGAAAATCGGCATTAAGAATTCTGCTTATAAATCAAAGGACGCGATTTTTGAGGGGAAAGGCATTCATAAGATGGCTGCTCCCCAGGTACGTGATTCGGCACTCATGCATACGGATCTAAAATCGAAAAAAACCCCTGGGGAATCAAAGGTTGTTG
Organism: Methanoregula sp.; assembly: GCA_003141335.1. Taxonomy (GTDB): domain Archaea; phylum Halobacteriota; class Methanomicrobia; order Methanomicrobiales; family Methanospirillaceae; genus Methanoregula. Next base: position 27,888 of record PLLR01000046.1, read on the forward strand.
AGAGTGAACCGGGTAGCGCTGATCGTGGTAAGGAATCCTCCGATTCGCCCAACAAAAGAGAGAGAAAAACTCCAAAAAAAGATGATATTTCCTGGATCTGATCAGTTGATCTCCATCACTTTTGAAAACTGAATGTTGCCAGCACCGATCTCAGTAGTAATCTCAATATCGTGTTCTACGGTGTTTCCAATATAATTCAGACCACTGAAGGCAACTATCGAGAGGCGGAAGGGATTTGCAGGCAGGTTAAAGACCTGATTCCCCATTGCAATGGGAAAAACAAAGCCACATCCATTCATGAGGCGGATCGTTTCTTCGACTTTCTTTTTTGCAAAACAAGGGACTTCACGGACATTTGCCAGTGCAATACCGGATTTTGATCGTGCGAAACCTGAGATTGATGTGAGTCCTGAAGAGATGAAAAGTTCGAGGGGGTCGATGGTTGTTCCACGGTAACCGATGAGATCTTTAAACTGTTTTGGTGTACCCTGCTCTATCTCAAGACGTCCACCATAGGCCATTTTTACCGGAATGCCATTTCTTTGGAAAACGCCATCCATGGATATACTACAGATGGTGATAAATCCCACTGATCCTGAAGGGATACGCGGGTCACGATCGATAACCCGGTACGAGTTAAAGAAACCGCAGCCTGCTTTCACGACCTCATCAAATGCGGATTTTACTTTTTCAAATGACTCCATGGGGACAATAGAGAGATTGTATGCCACATCGCCAGTACTGGTTGCCGGATCAAACGTGCTCCGGTACGCTAAACGTTCGAGTTTTGAGATGACAAAACCGATCCGGTCATCAACGAGAGCGTTATCCGTCTCATCCAATCCGGCCCTTGTCAATACTCTGCCCTGATTGCCGATTTTTTTCGTAAACCCCATTGTGTCAAGGTAACTGAGATAGTACTGAACCGCCCGATCACTGAGGACAAAACCCCGTTCAGCCATCAGTTCCGAGAGCCGTTTTGCTCCGATCGGATCCTGGTGTTCTTTGAGGATGCGAAGAATCTCAATATATTTTCTTTCTGTACGGATCATGGTCACTTTGCCTCCACGGCTCCCCGGCTATCCTGATAGCGACCCGAATAACTCATGTGGCCCTCCCGCACTTCGTTAAGGATCATCTGTACAACACGTTCATTCTTCCTGATAAAAAGATCATCATTTCCCAGATTGGTAAGGCAGAGTGTCAATTGTCCGCGAAATCCCGGATCGACAAAACCTGCACCCAGAAGCACACCCCGCCTCCCAATCGAAGATCTGCAGCGGAGTGTTCCGGCAAGATCCCGGGGGAGTTCGACCCATTCAAGGGTCGGGACGAGCCTACAGGTTCCCCTTGGCAGGAGGATGTCCCCGGCAGAACGAAGATCGTAAGACGCTGGTTGCTGGCACTCACTACTGTAAGGGGTTATGACAAGGTTTCCCGACGTACCCTCACGGTCGAGGCGGCGGACAATCTCAGGTGCGGATAAAATCATTCACTAGATTATCGGTAGAAAATACTTAATATCTTTTGATGTAAAAGAGAAGAGAAGGATCCATGGGGTAGAGGATATCCTCTTGGGCTTCGAACCCAAGGACGCGGGTTCGATTCCCGCTGGGTCCGTTTTTTAGAATTACAGGTCGTTCCTTCTCAAAATATGCCGTCGCTTCCGATGACCAGACATCCTGATGGCTGCAAACAGCATCAGCACGCCGATTGCTCCAATCACGATCAGAGTGATAAGTCCCCAGTCGAGGCTCTTTTCCATGATGAGGGTTACTGATGCCGTGGCATTTCCCTGAGCAAACTGTTTCTGGACAGAAGACGTCTGGTAGGTATCCTTTATCGCGGTTATATTGTACAGAGTGTTGAATCTGACCTTGGTACTATACTGACCATGGTCATCAGTAAAACCCGCGGAGTTACCATTAATGATGATGAGTGCATCTGGCACTATTTTCTGGTCTTTTTCCTGGACAAAGAGGGTAAGGTCTGCATTTTCAAACGGCATCGCGAAGATATAGTCCTCGCCCTGGTTTGTAATAACTATCGTACGATTCACCGTTTCATATCCGGTTTTTCTGACTTCGACTGAATAGGAGCCCGAAACAAGGTTGGGGAAATTGCTGCGCCCAAACTGGTTGGTGGTTCCCGAAAGGGTACCATTAATGTATATATCTGTACCATTAACCGGAACATGGTTTTCATCGAAACTATAGATGAACGCTCCTACTGCTGCTTTTGGAAGTGCACCAGAGTAGAAAGCATCGGTTTCACTGATTGCTCTTGATTCAGTAAGTGTCTGGTAACCGGGCTTTTTAATCTCGATGGTGTATACTTTACCTCGTGTGACAGGAATTGTCAGGACTCCTCTGGCATCAGTTTTTCCTGCAAGCACGGTATCGATATACACTTCTGCATCAGGAAGAGCCGCCATACCAGTCTTATCTTTTATTACAAAAGAAAACCGGTTGCTGGGGAGCAGCCAGTACTGGGCATCTGTATTTTCAGTGCCCATATCAATAATACCATTACGGGGCTGGTAATTTTGAGCGGTGATACCGATAGAATATTGGGAGTTTGCATTTACGTCAAAAGTTGCTGAACCGGAAACATCTGTCAGATTTGCCTGTGTCATATTTTCCGCATAGATGATTACACGGGCACCTGATACCAATCCAAGGGAGTCAGAGTCATAAAGACTAACGTTCAGGGTGATGCTCTTTCGACTCAGGTTTGCAAAGACTGAGGTTTCGTTTTTTGCCACCAGCTGTTCCCAGTCGTTATACCCGGTCATAGAGACCCGGATCAGCTGGTCTTGTAATCCGGAATGATTGAGAAAAACCTGTCCGTAATTATTGGTTCTGGCATAATTTTCTCCATTCAGGAATACCGTGGCGTGAGGAATTGTTGAATTATCGGTACTATCCTGCACGGAGATTTGCAGGATCGTTGCCTGAGCTGAGCTGCAGAGGAGAAGGGTGCACAGCAGGATAAAAAGGAAACGATTTCTCTGTCGATACATAATGAATATCGACTCCTGCTCATATATGAGGACATCGGTCTAAAACTCCGAGGTAGAGGGCACCCGGTCCAAAAGCATTCCTTCTACGAGTATTGGCATGAGACGCCGTCCTTCCTCAATCGCATTCTGCAGGCGCCAGCTCCTGTCAGCATACAGGGTGAAGAGGGGTTCTCCCGATTTGATGAGATTGCCCTTCTTTGCATGCAGGAGAATACCGGCACCGGAATCATGGGGTGCCCCTGCGATGCGGGCGAGGGTAATGAGCGACCGGTTATTCATCCCTATCACGTATCCGGATGAAGGGGCGTTTACCACAAACTGGTGTTCACCCGGAACAATATCACCGGATTTTACATTTGGATCCCCGCCCTGGATCTCTATTATCTGGCGGAACTTTTCAAGTGCTTTTCCTTTTGTGAGGATATCCTGTGCCATGGATGCACCGGTACCCCGTGCTGCTTTCCCGGACATCTCGAGCGCGATACCGGCAAGCGACAGACTCTTCTGGATGAATGAGTTCGGTTCGGTTGCACCCTCAAGTACCCGGAGAGCTTCAATCACTTCAAGTTTCGGACCAATGCTGCGTCCGACAGGAATATCGCCATACGTGAGGGCGCACTCGACTTTCATGTTAAGCCGTTCACCCAGTTCAATAAATCCCCGGGCGAGTTTTTTTCCCTCCTGCAGGGTAGGAACCTTGGTGTGTTCTCCAACAGGGATATCTATCACAACAAGATTTGCCCCGACTGCATATTTCTTTGCCATGACACTTGCAAGCATCTGACCGCGGGCGTCGATCTTAAACGGATATTCCTGGATGATGATGTGGTCATCTGCCGGAGCGATATTGGTTGCGCCACCCCACACGATAACTCCGCCTACCTTATCAGTCATCTTCTGCACCTCACCAGCGGAGAACTCGACCTTTGCAAGGACCTCCATGAGATCGGCAGTGCCTCCTGCTCCGGTGATTGCACGCGAACTTGTCTTTGGTATTTTCAGCCCGCTTGCAGCAATGATGGGAACGACAAGCAGCGAGATCTTGTTACCGGGAACGCCCCCGATTGAATGTTTGTCCACAATGGGTCGGGATGCGAACTTTATGTGTTCTCCGGTTTCAACCATGGCACGCGTGAGGTGCTCCACCTCATCCATATCAAGTGGGTTGATATACGATGCAATTATGAATGCCGTGAGTTCCGCTGAGGAAAGGTCATCGCTCACCACATCTTTGATAATGGTCAGCATCTCCTCTTTGGTGAGTCTGCCATTATCCATCTTCTTTTTGATGAAGTCAAGCGATACCGGTCTTGCCGCTTCCCTGATTTCTATCTCAGTACCCTCATCAAGATGAAGTCGCTCGTTGGTGAAGCGGTAGACACCAATCGTTCCCTGCTGTGCAATAGTTGAGGTAGTCTCCACAAAAGCCGCAACCGATACACCGTTTTTCGGGTTGATGACCTGGACACGGTCACCATCCAGCACGCCAATACTGCGGGCGTCAGCCCGGTTGAGCAGTACACCCCGTGATGCAATATCCAGATTTTTTGCACTTAATTTCACTGGTTGATCCCCTCACTTACCTGAAGATGCATGCGAACAATGCATTTTTGTTTACATCTACGTTGACCGCTCTGACAATAAAATGCTGTCACTCTGGAATTCATAGAGAGTGAACTCCGTAGAATTCGCACAGGAATGTTACAAGAGCACAAGTCAGGTTTTTATTACGAAGGGCTACTGTAAAAAAAAGAGATTTTAGATGTTAGTTCAGTGCCTGCGCACGACGATGAATGCAACTGCACCGAGGCCGATTAATGCAATCAATGCACCGTACCCGGGCGACTTGGTCGGGGTCGGGGTGGGCATTGTTGTCGGAACGGTTGTCGGGACAGTGGTCGGAGCTACAGTTGTTACAACGGTTGTCGGGACTGCGGTTGGGGCAGCGCCTTCAAGAACGTTGAACAGTGCAGTGCCGGTGGCGTCTTGGATAACTGCGCTTGCAGTAACAATGTACTCGTCCGGTTTGAATGTTGATGCATCTACATCGAACGAGATCTTGTTCATGCCGCTGTCACCCTTGGTAACTTTCACGGTACCGGTTGCACCGCTGAACTCGCCGCTCTGGCTCTTCTGAGTCGGCTTGAACGATGATGAGTAGACCTCGACGAGGATGTCGTCATCTACCGCGAGGTTGGTCTCTGCAGTGATGGTGAACTTGTCGCCAACATGCCTGTCGCCAATCGAGTCGATAGTGATGAGTGGTTCCTCAACAAGGAACTGGAGCTTGGTGTAGGTATCGTCGACGTTCGGGTCGTTGATGCCTTGGACAAGTGCTTCAGCTGCATCGGATCCCTGCAGGCTGCCAGATCCTTCAAGCTTGAAGATCCTGACGTTGGTTACTGCAGTGGTCCCAAGCATTTTGTTCAGGACATATACATCTGTACCGACTCCCATTGGTGCTCCATCAGTATCGATATCGAATTGTCCGTTCTGCATCGGGTGCTGGACAACGACGAAGTACTGACCTGCATAGAGAGTCGAGGTGGTGGATGAAGTAACTTCGTACTTGAATGATGAATCAGTTTCTACGGAGGCGGTTGCCTTGATATCCTTGTTCTTGCCAAGGATCCAGATCTGGACACTCGCGGGCTGACCCTCTGCGGTACCGGTGATGAAGATCTTATCACCTTTTGCAACCGTAGACTGGGATGCAGTCGCTGATACGAACGGTTTCTTGATGATGATGGAAACAGTGCCGTAGGCTACAGAACCGAGGTTCTCGGATGCCCTGTCTACAGGCTGGCTGACTGCGTAGACCGTGTACGTACCTGCATCAAGTGCAACTCCTGATGTTCCCCACTTGTAGGACCAGGTGTTGTCTGAGGCGACATCGGCTGCCACGAAATCAGCTACAACCAGATTGTGGACCATGGAACGTGGAGAGGTAAGTTTTGCACCATTTGCATTGAGGTTCGGACCGATGATGAACAGGTAGGTCGTGTACGACTCAGTGTTGGTACCGGAGAACTTGATCTCCTCGCCAAGGTAGTAGCTCTGGTCGCCGGCTGCCACAATGGTGACTGCCCCCTTCTCGACCTTCACATCGACCGAATCGCTCCTGAACTGTCCGCTGAAGTTCTGCTCAACACGGATAGTGTATTTCTGAGCCTTGGTCAGGTTGTTGGTTTGGAACTCAACTGTCCTTGTACCGGAAGGTGTCATGGAGACGCTTGCAAACCGGCGGGCATTATTGTCAAGGCTCGCGCCAGCATTGTAAGTATCCCCATAGATTGTTGTTCCCCCCATGTTCTGGGGTTTGTAGTCAGCACATGATGTTCCGTTGGTCGCGGTCACTCCTGCCTGGAATGGAGTTACCATGGGTGGCTGGTTGTCTAATGAGTCGCCCAGTGAACTGGATCCCTTGACCCAGAGGCAATAGGTAGCGCTGGGCTTGCCGACAATTGTCACGGAGAACGGTTTGCTGCGGACAACAGAGTCCTTGTTTACGGTGATCTTGACCGTGTCAGAAACAATTGTAATGGTGTGTACCGGGGAGACCGTCTTTCCGGTGTATGCTGCACCACTGGCGTCCGTGTACTTGACCTTCATGTTGTTAAGCAGGGATTCAGCCCATACCGTGTAGGTGCCTGGTGCGTACGCTGGCTGACCACCAGTTGCGGCGTCAGTAGTCCAGTTGAACGCGGGAACACCCACGCTGCCAGTACCAAGAGCATCTAACGGTATTGAACCCCACATATAGGGTTGGGTTGTAACGTTGATAGCGGTCAGGCGTGCAGATGTTGATGCGGCTGTGTTGGTATACAGCTGGGTAAGTACTGCTCCGGACTCGGACTTCACCTTAAGATCAATGTAACCGTCTCCGGTTGTGCTTCCAACCGTTCCAGTTCCAGATGTGTTCCATACGGGCCCACGGTTTGCTGGGTTTAATGCTGCATACATGTTCGTTA
>PLLR01000065.1:0-5054 GCA_003141335.1 Methanoregula sp.
CTTGATGAAGCGATGGACAGCCGTCATCCTGTTCTTGAACGGGTAAAATTCTTATCAATTTTTGCGAATAACCTTGATGAATTTTTTATGATCCGCGTATCGGCTCTCCAGCGGCAGCTGGCAAAAGGCGTGCTGAAATCCCCGCCTGATGGCATGACACCTGCACAACAGCTGGACGCAATCCAGCAGGCTCTCCTGCCAGAACTCGAGACACAATCGGACTGCTGGCATAAGGAGCTGCTGCCAGAACTCGCCGCATCGGGAATCATCATTCATACCTATGCCGATCTTAATGACGCACAAAAAAAGGCTGTGCACACCTTTTTTGTTGAAGAAGTATTTCCCGTCTTAACTCCTCTTGCCTTTGACAGTTCCCACCCGTTTCCCTTTATCTCAAACCTCTCCCTTAATCTTGCAATAATTGTCCGGGACCAGAATAAAAAGGAATTTTTTGCACGCGTCAAAGTCCCGACAAATCTCTTTTCCCGGCTTGTGCGGATACCGGAACCTGATAGTAACGGGCGAAATGATGATACGATTGTGCATTTCATTTATTTCGAAGAGATTATCGCAGCACACCTCGACATGCTCTTTTTAGGCCTTGAAGCGGTGGCTTCATTCCCGTTCAGGATCACCCGTGATGCAGATCTTGAAATTGAAGTCGATGAAGCCTCGGATCTCCTTACTACGGTTGAAGAGATTATGGAGCAGCGGGCGCGGGGTAAACCGGTACGCATTGAAGTTGACAGCTCCATGCATGACAGCGTATGCCATATACTCGAAAAGAAGCTGGGCATCACGTCCCCCATGCTCTACCGCGTAGGTCATCCGTTGGGTATGGTGGATTTAATGCAGCTCATGTCCCTTGATCGCCCGGATCTGAAAGATCCTCCCTTTATTCCTTCACTTTCACCAGAGATTGCTGAAGGCAGGGACATCTTTGGAGCAATCCGCAGCCATGATATTCTGCTCTATCACCCGTACGACAGTTTTTCTCCCGTAGTGAACTTCATTCGCCAGGCCGCCCATGACCCGGATGTGCTTGCCATCAAAATCACGCTCTACCGCGTGGGATCAAACTCTCCGATCGTCAATGCACTTATGAAAGCCCGTGAAAACGGGAAGGATGTCACTGCACTGATCGAACTCAAAGCCCGTTTTGACGAGGAGAATAATATCGGCTGGGCGCGTGCACTCGAACGTGAAGGAGTTCATGTGGTCTATGGGGTTGTAGGGCTTAAGGTCCATGCCAAGCTCTGCATGGTAGTACGACGGGAAAAAGAGGGAATCCGTCGCTACCTGCATCTCGGTACCGGCAATTATAATGCAACAACCAGCCGGATATATACCGATTTTGGCCTTTTTACCTGCAATACGGCGATTGGAGAAGATATTGCCCATCTCTTTAATTTCCTGACAGGCTATGCCCGGATTGATAACTACAAAAAACTCCTGGTTGCCCCGGTCACGCTCCGCTCATCCATCATAGAACGGATAGAGCGTGAGATTACCCGGCACAGGGAGCACGGGGATGGATACCTTGTGTTCAAGATGAATGCGCTGGTAGACCCTGCATGTATTATCGCACTGTATCATGCATCCCAGGCAGGGGTACACGTGGTTTTACAGGTACGGGGCATCTGTTGCCTGCGCCCGGGTATCCCCGGTATCAGCGAAAATATCACCGTGAGTTCGATTGTAGGCAGGTTTCTTGAGCATGCCCGCATCTACTACTTCCATAATGGCGGGTCTGAAGAAATATTCCTGGGAAGTGCCGATCTTATGCCCCGGAATCTCGACCGGAGAGTGGAGATCCTTTTTCCGGTGGAAAACGCAGCAATAAAAAAAGCGATTATATCCACGATTCTTCCCGTTCAGCTGAAAGATAATGTCAAAAGCCGGTTGATGCAAAGTAACGGGACGTATATTCGCACACCGCATACAGAGCAGGAACCTTCCCTGGATGCACAGTCATGGCTTCTCGAACACCGTCGCACATGGTATGACAATGCCCGGTGAACAGGCTATGCCAAAAACCGGGTTATGCTGGTATGGCCTGCAGCGTCTGCCCCCGTTGCTCGATGCGTTCTCAAAAGAGATTGATGGGGTAAAAACGTCAGAGGATCGTGAATATATCCATCGCATGCGGGTTGCCTCCCGGCGCCTGCGGGCTGCCCTCCCCCTTTTTCGTCCCTGTTTTCCTGATAAGCAGTACCGGAGATGGATGCAGGAGATCACGAATATCACCCGTGCACTGGGTGAAGCACGGGATACGGATGTACAGATTACCTTCCTGTCAAAATACGAGAAAAAACGGTCAGGAAAATTCAGTTCCCGCAGTAAAAAAATCACGGGGACCGTACCGGCAACAGCCCCGGCCATCCAGTACCTGGCATCAAGGCTGCAAAAAAAGAGGACTACCCTTCAGTCAAAAGTTATTTCTGCGCTTCTGGAACTGGAAAAGAGCCAGGTTATTGAAAAGATGCGCGATACGTTCAGCAATTATCTGTCAGCCAACCGGAGGGTACAGAAAAAATCTCTTGTCTATGGCATCTCACCNNGCTGAACATCACGCAACACGGATAGCGGCAAAAAAACTCCGGTACACCATGGAAGTCTACGGGCAGGTGTACAGGAGGGGATTAAAAAAGATCCTCACCCGTGTGAAAAAAGTCCAGGAGATACTTGGCGATCTTCATGACTGTGATGTGTGGATCGACCAGGTGACGTTGCTTCTCTTACAGGAAAGAGCGCTCCTGCGTTCACCCGGCAATAGAAAACGACCTGATGCTGCCACCATCTCAAGTCTCATCCTTTTTTTGCAGGAGCGCAAAAAGGATCGAACGATCCTCCACCGTACGTTCATGCGCTACTGGGAGACACTGGGACGTTTGCGGACCTGGGATGAACTTTGCATGAACCTGGAAAAGGGAAGAAAAACAAGATTCCGACCGCTGGCAATGTACAACGAGACAGAAGCAGGTACCGCAGTCCGTACTCTCGCGCTGGAATATCCGGGAGCTCTTGAACACAGCCGCCATGTAACAGGCCTTGCTCTCATGATTTTTGACAGCCTCCAGCCGCTTCACCAGCTGGAATCACGTGAACGGTTCTTGCTTGAGTGTGCCGGCATACTCCATGATATTGGATGGAAGTACGGGCAGAGAAGGCATAATATTCGCAGCGCCGACATGATCGTATCGGATGAAAACCTGCCCTTTGATATTCCGGAGCGCAGTATCATTGCCCTTGTTGCACGTTTCCATCGGGGAACCGTGGCTCCTGAAACATCAGGATTTTTCAGGCTGCTGTCCCCGGAATACCAAAAACAGGTACTGACACTTGCTGCGATTCTCCGCATTGCCGACGGTTTTGACTATCTCCACCTCGGAACCGTACAGGCTGTTTCCTGCACATCTGAAGGACAGGAGATTGTGGTTAATGTTACGGCATATGGGGATGCATCGGTAGAAAAACAGCGGGCAGGCGTAAAGTCGGATCTTTTTACCCGGGTATTTAACCGGAAACCGGTGATCCGGTGAAAATTAAAAATGCCGGTCAAAAAGACCGGGTTGTCGCATTCATTGATATCGGTACAAATTCGGTGCGTCTTTTGGTTGTCAGGATCAATCCGAATAATTCCTACACGATTCTTACCCGCCAGAAACAGCAGGTCCGGCTCGGAGAAGGAGAATTTGAAAACGAAGAGATTCTTCCTGAGGCAATGGAGCGGACGATTGTTGTCTGTAAAAAGTTCACCGAACTTGCCCGCACATTTAATGCCGGGGAGTTTGTAGCAGTTGCCACGTCCGCCACACGGGAAGCGGTAAACCAGCATGAACTCCTTATCCAGCTTCGGAGGGAGGCACAGCTGGATGTCCGGGTAGTCTCCGGGCGCGAAGAGGCGAGGCTGATTTACCTTGGCGTATCAAGTGGCATTCATCTTGCCGGGCAGTCAGCTGTCTTTATTGATATCGGAGGTGGAAGCACCGAGATTGCAGTTGGTGATGAACACCAGTACCAGACTCTTGAAAGTTTCAAGCTCGGGGCTATACGCTTAACAAACCTGTACCTGGATGCAAAGGATCCCGCACCGGTTCCTCCTGGACTGTATAAAAAGATCCAGCAGCAGGTAAAAAATGTGATAGCACCGGCAATCCGGGAATTAAAAAAGCAGAAAATTGACTGTGCGATTGGAAGTTCGGGGACTATCATAAACCTTGCAGAAATTGCCAACCGGACGCTGCACCAGAACATCTCACCCCAGGGAACCGATCTTTCTTACCGGGATTTGAAAAAAGTGATCCAGCTCATCTGCTCGCTCCCCCTTGAACAGCGGAAGAAGATCCCCGGTATAAACCCGGAGCGTGCAGATATCATCATTGCCGGTGCTGCAATACTGGATACGTTCATGAAAGAGCTTTCACTGGAACGTATCACTACCACCGGCAGGGGCCTGCAGAACGGGCTTTTAGCTGACTATCTCTCGAGGATGGATAACTTCCCGCTTATCGGGAAATTATCCGCACGGGAACGCAGTGTGCTGCAGCTCGGGAGATCGTGCGGGATCAATGAAGTGCACGCCCGGACCGTGACAAGCCTCGCACTCGGGCTTTTCGATACGGCAAAAGAGCTCAGATTACACAACCTGCAGGATAACGATCGAGAACTTTTACACTATGCAACCTTCCTGCATGATATCGGTTCATTCATTGCCTACACGAACCACCAGGCCCATTCGTATTACATTATCAGCAATGCAGAACTACTGGGATTCGACAACCATGAAATAGCGATCATGGCAAATATCGCACGATTCCACCGCAAGGGAGTCCCCCGGAAAAAAACTCCCGAAATCCTGGAACTGGAATCCCACGAGTGGGAGGTTATCAGGATTCTTTCAACATTCCTCCGGCTCGCAGAAAGCCTGGACCGCAGCCATGCAGCGTTTATCCGAGGCGTCAGGTTTACCCGGGTGGAGAAAGGCAAAGTATACCTCAGTGTCAATGCCCGGGGGGACTGCCAGCTTGAGATCTGGGGTGTTGAGGCCGAGA
>PLLR01000065.1:5107-14070 GCA_003141335.1 Methanoregula sp.
CAGTTTTTTGAGCGTGATTCTTAAATTAATCGCCTTGCCCAGCGAGGCTAAAAAACGAGGCGGCCGAGCGACCCCATCAGGGGTGGGATACATCGGGAACGAAATCTGATACCATTGCTGATCCACACGGGATGACGATGAGCCGAAAGAGGACGCGTTCAGGAGGTTCCAACCAGGATCCGGACTTCAGCAAGTACGTCATTGCCTGATATTTCAACCTGGTAGTTCCCCTGATTCCGCACCATAAACTCCTGTTTTGTCATTACACTGTACTCCTTATTGAATCCCCGTTTATCAATAACCGCACCGGAACCAGCATCGAGAACTTTCACTTCAAACCACGCATTCGGGCTGGTGTAGGTTGTATAGATAGTCTGTTCTGTTGAAAGCCCGATATTTATCACCTTTTCCCGCGTGATCATATCGGGTGTCAGGTTGAACTTGATATACAGGGGCGGGCGCGTGAGATCATAGGAAAAGACTTCTTTTTGGCCGAATGCGAAATCCTTGTTGAGCGTGTAGACCTCTTCATAGCTCTCGCCATATCGGACCTCCAGGGTCTGCGGGGGAGTAACCGTAGTGGGAGGAATAGAGGGGGGGGTTGAGGGTGGTGCATATGGGGTCACAAGCGGTGCCGGGGTACTGGGGACCGGCGTCGGCACAGGTAGCTGTGAGGAGAGTGTTTTGAGCATCGGGATACCTGCAACGTATGCCGCGGCAAGGATAACAATGACGGCAACAATACCGATAATGAGCAGGGTTTTTTTTGGTATTCTGGGTTTTTCCGCGGGAACGGGTTGTACGGGGGCGGGACTTCCGGGGGTTGCCGGGCCAGCGGGCTGGTCCATTGGCGCACCACATGATGTACAGAACTTCTCATCAGCTGAAATCTCCGCACCGCATGATGTACAGAATGGCATATAATCAGCATTGGTTGCAAAGATTTGATACTTTTCCTTTTTGGTTCAGAGCGGGGACATGAAAAGAACCCACAGGGTTTTTTTTAAAAATTACACTATTTTTAGTGAACACTTTTAGAGTGTGATTTTTGGAATTTTGTGATCCAGCCTGTCCAGTTCCTGGTTCCGGGTTTCCGCCGGAAAAAATCCGGGAAATTTTCAGGAGTGAAATCAAAAAGGAAATCAATCCGCGAGGATTTTCCGCGCGGACTTTCTTTAATTGTAATTAAAGGAATAACATAAAATCCAAAATTTTAGAGAGTCTCTCTGTCTTAAAATCGCCGGAAAATCGGTCCGGAAACCGGATCCGACCTGGATTGGACATTGACAGGTGGAGAGTTCAGTTGATCTTACATAAAATTCTGATGCATTGACGGTTGGTGAGCAATATTTCACCTCGTTAAAATTATATAGCCTACAGCTAACGTGTCAGAAACGATCGATGTCTACGAAGAAAGGGTAACTGGTACAAGATATTTATTAATGCATGAAAAATAATTGTCTGCTGATACTCGGTGTGTTCGAATTTACAGAATGAACATCACACCACCGAGGATTATCGCTTGTGGTGGGTCATGAGAAAAATGTCATTTCGAATGATTGTGTTAATCGTTCTTTTTTCATCAATGATACTTGTCGTCCATTCATATGCAGAAGGAAATCAGAATCTATCTGGTGCAGGTGCCAATACAACTGAAGTCCTTCCTGTTGCGGATTTTCTCGTGTCGTATGTTCCCGCACCTGCGCCCCTGACGGTGGAATTCAAACAGAACTCAGAAGGTACGATCACTCAGTACGATTGGAATTTTGGTGACGGTACACGATCTACTGACCCGGGGCCAAACCATATCCATACCTTTTGGAAAGATGGTAACTATACCGTCTCGTTGACTGTTGCAGGACCCGGGGGAACCAGTACAAAGATCTATCCCTCGGTTATCATGGTAGGTGGGTCTTACTGGATCACGTTTAACCCGATAGGCCCCCATTCAGTGGGAGACATCTTCAACGTGTCGGGGAAAACGAACCTGCCAGTCGGGACCGAATTTGATTCTTTAACAGAGATAGCAGGCTGGCTCGGAGGCCCTAGGAATTCTCCCGTCTGGACCAGCTATGTAAGTGGATCCACGACAGTAGTTTCCGGCGTCGGGAGAAATAATACCTGGTCGTTCCAGGTGAACACTACAGGACTATTGCCGGAGGATTACGTGGTTTATATCGTCCCTCACACCGGATTCCTGTCCCCTTCGAGTTCTTCCTTATTCCCCCTCTCTAATGCGTCGGGAGAACCGATGGCAAATTCATCCCCGGTCGTTACCGTTTCCATGAATGGGATACCAACTCCCACACAATCAATACCTGCACCCCTCTCTCCGGCGTTGATACTTTTAGCCATGAGTGGTACGGGTGCATTCGTTATCAGCAGGCAAAAGCGTGGACAGTAGGTATTATCCGAGATAGGGAGTTTGGAAAAAATATGAAAGTCCCGAGAAGTAATTAGAACCGTCCCTCTGATTTTTATTATTGGGATAGGGTATTGTTTTGTATTTGGATTTCTAACTAATCGCTTGTGGCTTTCCCAAAATTTATCCGAAATATTTTTTCAGTATTACTTCTTGATCGATCAAGTTCTTGGGTTAATCAGTAGTTGCTCCTATGAAGAAAAATAAAAAAGAAATTTTCTAGATAGATGGATCAAGAATCGTCTAGTAGTCAGAGACATCTTAAATTGTGGAATGATTTATCCCCAATATTGTCCACAAGTTTAGTTGTCTCACTCCACTAGGTCATATTTTTATTTGAACTCAAATATTGTTCAACAGATGCCAAAAAAATTTTTGTGACATTATCCATTGTTACCTAGACGGTGATTGTAGTTGGAATCGTTGGTAATGTAGTCCCCGCCCCATTCCCGCCAATACCTTTGTTCAAGCTAACAATCTGTATCGTAAACGTGAGGTTTTGACCGGCAAGTGGACTGTTCTCATCCCATGTCACTGTTGATGGCGTGACATTGAGGATCCTGATCACGCTAATGGCATTGTCAGTTTTACGGTGGATAGTTAAATATTGCCCTACCGTGAAAGTCATGTTGGCGATTTGACCGGTGCGATTGACGACACGAACAAGATCACTCCGGTACGGACCATACGCCTGATCGTAAGGAATGATTACCGTTTTCTTCTGGTTTAGCCCCATTCCCACGATCGCATTCGAGAAACCTGGGATAATATCGGTACTGCCGACCGTTAACGCTTGGGGAGTCCCGTTCATATTAGTATCAATAACGGTTCCGTTTTCATACATCAAGGTGTAATACACTGATACGTTATCGCCTTTCATCGCAACAACCGGGTTGGAAAGGATAATCGCTACGGTAACCGCAATAGCAATAAGTGCGATTACTCCAACGGCAATCATGAGATATTTCCGGTTCCGGGCACCTGTCCTTTCATCTTCCTTCTCCTGTTTGGTCTTTTTTTCCTTATTGTAAGGTTCACTCATTTTTTTTATCTCCGGATTGAATTGGATTGTTGAACAGGTAATCCTTGAGTAGATAGATGAGGTATACATTAAATCTTTACTGGGTCCTGAAGGAATTTGACACGTGTGATCGTATTATTATCGGGCTACGTTAGTCAAATTCCTCTTTATCTCTTGACGATCAATATCAATCTTTATGGATGCAATAACTGCATGGGCTCTTTCAATACACAATTCCTTAATTAGGGAAATAGGGCTTTTTCTTGACCAAGATTTTTTTTATACGATGATTATTATCGGATTGGTAATTCTGGGTGAATGGAAAAATGATAAACGACTCAAAATATTCCTGACACTCATATTTGCGTACCTTTTAGGTTTGACAGTAAAATATTTCGTCGCTGAACCGCGACCATGTTTCGGTGCTGATTGGTGCCCGTTAGATTACGCTTTTCCCAGTACGCACGCGGTCGTAGCATTCACCCTAATGGCCTGTTTCCTGAACAAGAAGTCTTTCCCCTTTTTCCTTGTTTTCGCACTTTTTGTATCTTTCACAAGACTTAATTTAGGGGTACATGTTTTTGGAGACATCATTGGAGCGTTCCTTATTGCATTATTCGCGTATTATGTCACAGGAGTTGCCTGGAAATGGTTCGAACGGCGAAATTGGCTGAAGAGTGCAGGCATTGCGAAAAAGCAGTGACAAACGCTCAAAACACAGGTTACCGGTGTAAACTTGGAAAGCATGATCGAATGACGATAGTGGCCAGCACCAGCCTTGTCATCTTTACAGGGTCAAGAACACTTTCTTCACCTACTCAGTCTTTCCGAACGCGTTGATTGCTACATTCGAGCGGCTATTATACCCCAATCATTCTCCCACGCCAGTAATGCAGCACCCCAAGGATCATGATCACCACCGGAACATTTGTTTTCTGACACATAGCCCATGCCTGTTAGGTGTCTGCGGAAAAAATTTGTAGAGCCATTTAGGCCCGGTTATGATTTTGTGAGCAATACAGCACGGCTCATAGAGATTTTTGGTCGTTCTTCTATCCTGAATCCTGCACGGACTGCAGCGTCGAGAGTCTGATTGAACGCCGGTTCTGATACATGGAAAACCGGTTCGGCCACAAGGTATTTTCCACCGGGTTCGTGCACCATATGGAATGACAAGATAAAGTCCGCATTCTTTTCTATCCCCATCGAGTCTAGTGAATTCTGGTGATAGAGGATCCGGGAGCTCAGGCCATGCCGGTCGCTTTTCTTCTTTGCGCATTGAAGCATTTCGCTTTGGACATCGATTGCTATAACGGTCCCTTTCTCGCCGACTATCTTTGCCATCGTAAAGGTGAACGTTCCGGATCCGCACCCGTTTACGATGGTTCTGTAGTGTGAACGGTGATGGCCGGTATCGTTTCGTGCCGGTCGGATGGTGGTGCCCCGGTGTGCTGCAGTGTCCTTGAAGAAATAATGATAAGCATATCAGAAGCTATGGTGATGTATGGATTTCTTTGACTCGGCATACAGGGGCACACCTCCCTGGGACATCGGCCGGCCCCAGAAGGAGTTCGTTGAGCTGGTCCGGAGGGGAGAGATAACAGGATCTGTCCTGGACATAGGATGCGGGACAGGGGAGCATGCCCTCTTCTTTGCTCATGAAGGGTATGAAGTGTGGGGGATCGACTCCGCCCCCCTNNTGTCCTGAACGCACTGGACCTCTCCATACTCAACAGGAAGTTCGATACCGCCACCGATTCAGGGCTCTTCCATACCCTGTCCGATGAAGACCGCCCGGTCTTCGTGGATAACCTTGCAGCCATCCTGTCTCCAGCCGGGAAATACTTCATGCTCTGCTTCAGCGAACTGGAGCCCGGCGGATACGGTCCGAGGAGGATAACCAAGAGAGAGATACAGGATAGCTTCCGGGATGGGTGGTCCATCAATTACATCAGGCCGGCGATCTTCGAGAGCCGCACTCGGGCCGAAGGACCCCGTGCCTGGCTCTCGTCGATATCAAAAAATGACGAATAGTTGACAGGACCGCACGCAGGGATGGCATAAAACAGGAGATGGAAAAACAGGTCAGTTGATCGCATGGGACCTGTTTACCCCACCGTGTTTGTGCAGAGCCTTTTTTATTCATTCCTCAGTGCATCAATCGGGTCCATGTTCGATGCCCGCCATGCCGGGTACAGCCCGGAAACAATACAGACGATCATACCGATGAGCATTCCGGCAGGGATGTAGACCAGGCTTTCGGGCAGGAAGAAATACGATGTATTCCCGATCATGGCACTCACCACGGAATACCCGATGATAACGCTCATGATCCCACCGATAACAGCACCAATAATCCCAAGAATGAATGCCTCGTAGAGGAACATCCGGCGTATCTCTCCTTTTTCTGTACCGATAGAGAGCAAAATACCGATCTCCTGGACCCGTTCACTGACAGACATCATCATCACGTTAAAAATACTGGTAGCAGCAACAAGGAGCGATATGCTGCCAATCGCAAGGATGAACGTAGTGAGGGAACTCAGGGTCGAAGAGACACTGGTAATCCGGGAACTGGAATCGGAGATACGGACAACTTCCTTATTCCGGTTGACTTTTTTGTCAATGGCATTTTCAACTTCGGTTAATGTACTGACATCCTTTAGGTTCACATTCACCTGATCGTATACATTTTCCCCGCCAAACTGATTGCTGTACCAGGTATCGGATACGATGATTGCATTATCCGAATTAATGCCATTTGAAGAAGACAATCCTACCGAGGAGAGAATACCGACTACCCGGACCACCGGCCGTGTCACGCTTATGTTCGGTTCCCCGATCTTGATCCGTGTCCCGATTTTTAAGTTAAACCTGTTCGCAATGGTAGCGCCTACGATAGCCTCACCCTCACCACGGATTGTTGATCCTTCCGAGACGTTCATGATATTTTTAATATCAGCCGGATCAAGGCCATATATCGAACCTCTCCCGTCATTGGATCCTATTGAGAACTGGGTATTTGTCCGGTCAATCGGTATAACTTCATTTATTCCCGCGGCATCCCTGATCTCTCTTAGCTGGATATCGGTTATCCCTGTATTAGAGCTGACTGATGCCCCCGGTTCTGCCCTCACAACATCAGGAGTGATAGCAATAGTATTGATGCCTGTGGTAAGCTGATCCTTTACTATCAGCTGCATATTGGTCCCGAGCATCCCCATCGATGAAATCGCGACCACACCGATGACAATACCGATGGATGCCAGCAGTGAACGCAGGAAATTCAGCCTGACGCTGCGCACCGAGAGATCAAAGAAGATATCTTTCATGATTCTACAACCTTCCCGTCCTCAAGCTGTATCGTCCGGTGTGCATATTCGGCGATCTTCGGGTCATGTGTCACTAAGATAACTGTCTTTCCTTCTTTGTGCAGCCCGACAAGAATATCCATGATCTGGAAACCCGTCTTCCGGTCGAGATTGCCGGTGGGTTCATCGCACAGGATGATCTTCGGGTCATTGACCAGTGCACGGGCAATCGCGACCCGCTGCTGCTGCCCGCCGGAAAGCTGATTGGGCCGATGAGCGCTCATCTCCTGATCAAACCCGACGGATTTGAGTACGGCCGCTGCCCTGCCGGTGGTGTCCCGCTTTTTATATTTCAGGATAAGCGGATATTCCACATTTTCGTACGCCGAGAGGAGCGGGATTAAGTAAAATTTCTGGAAGACGTACCCGATCACGTCCCTGCGCATATGGGTTCGTTCAAGGTTGGTCATACTGGCGATATTCTTCCCGGCGACATAGATCTCCCCGGTAGTAGGAACATCAAGGATTCCCAGCTGGTTCATCATGGTCGATTTACCGGAACCTGAGGGTCCCATGAGCGCCACAAATTCCCCTTCACTGATATCAAGCGAAATATGGTTGAGCGCGGTGAAGTCACCACTCTCAAGAGGGTATACCTTTGAGACATTGGCAAGCCGGATAAGGGGGGTACCATTCATAGCCGGTCCCCTTAGCGTTTCTTCAGTTTTGCAGCAATCCATTTCCGCTTTATCCACAGCACGATGCCGGCTATGATGATGATCCCGGCGGCAATGACAGGATAAAAGGAACTTATACCCCCACCCCTGCTGCCCCCAAAACCGAATATACTACCTCCACCCTGAGGGCTTCCACTAAAACCACTACTGGTTCTCGCAGCGGTACTTCCTGTTGTCACGGGAGTTACACTGCCGGTTGAACTTCCGGAACTGCCCGATGCTGTGCCAGTAGTTCCTGAACCGGCGTTGGTCCTGAGATTAAGGTTCTTGGTAGAGCTGAACGAGTTCCCGTCGTTATCCTTCCAGCTGATGACCAGCGGCACCGATGACAGATCGTTACTTGAAAAGGTAATTTCAAAACTCGAAAAATCATCAGCTGCAAGGGAACCGATCGCGTACTGTGCATACGGTTCCACAGCCTGTGCGGGTGCACCTACGGTCACCACCATCGATTTCGCATCTGTAAGGCCAGCGTTATTGACATCACCGGAAAGGGTGTAATATGCACCAGAAGACACGAGTGCAACGTTGTTGACAACGGGGATGGCCGCTTTCTTATTATCCCCAAGAACTATGGGCAGGATTACATCAGTCGCGTGATCATTATCCCCGTTCTGGTAGCTGATATGGACTGTCAGGGTGGAATCCTGGTTTGGGGTGACAGAAAACGGAATTTCAACAGAACTTTGTCCATTTAATGTACTGACATATTTCTGTGACGGGCTTACATCAATACCCTGGCCCGTGGGAGTAATAATAATATTTTTTATCGCTGCTCCCCGGGGATTGATAATACTGACGTTCACGGTGTCTTTTGTTGACAGGGCAAAAGTATCGGGCTTTTGCGAGATGCTCGCTTGGATATCAGCTGAATCCACTTTGATGGTGAGTGGATAATGAATACTGCCGCTATTCAGGGTTCCCACAGTAAACAGCGGGAAATAGGTCCCGTCCGGTGGATCTGCTTTTACCAGAAACGAGTAGGTTATTGTCGATCCAGACCCGATAAAACTCATGGTGTTCCAGTTATCCTTGTTCATAATATGGAACTTATCGCTCAGGATATCCGGGTTTGAGAGCCCGACTGATGATGTGCCTGAATTCATAAGCGTTATGGTGATCGTTCCCTGTTCATAGGGATAGAATACCTCAGGATCAATTTTCACCGATGATACATACACCAGCGATGCTGCATCCTGTGCAGTGGTCGAGGTACTATCCAACGTGGTGGTCGAAGTTGCTGCACTTGCTGTAGCAGCAAGCAGTAAGAGTAAAATGATACAGAATAAACCTGGTATTTTCTTCATAATTCTTCCTTTTGGTTAACGAAATATTCCGTGAGGTAACACCGGGACCCGGAATTGTATCCCATCCTGGTTTTTTTTAGAGAGAGTTCTGCCATATTTCCGAAAGACTGTGAATGTTCCATCGATTTATGCATAGATTTAATAAAAAATATTGAGGGGTTGAAA
>PLLR01000065.1:14090-14533 GCA_003141335.1 Methanoregula sp.
GTCACTGCTGCACGGATAGCCGATACATCATACCCCTGTGCTGTCAGGTTGTCCAGCATCTTTTCAGGTCCGGACTGCCCGGCCTTATCCTTGAGATTATTACCGGACCCCTGATGCATCATGGCTGCCGCACTGGCCGTACCAATGACCAGCGCAACTATACAGCAGACTGCAAAAGCCCCGATATAGATTATTGGTGTTTTCATAGTGTTTCGTGCTCCTTGTTCTTCTGGCAGGTGTTGGTGCAGTGTTGAGCACACACCATGTAATGTATATACGACATTTTGCCATTTAAAAGTTTCTAAATATCTGGCATAAGTAACAATTAAATGAAGAAAAGAACATATATGGTTGTAGATATCAAAAAGACCATATTATATCAATTTAGTGATACAGGAGAGAACACACATCATGGTCAAGCTACTATGAACATGTATGATAAT
>PLLR01000014.1:0-1400 GCA_003141335.1 Methanoregula sp.
ACTTCTTTGTCGCATACCGCGACTTCACAATATCTGCAAACTCCATAGACGCAACACTCCGTTTATGTATGCGAGTGGTCTCGGCTTTCCTCTATTTATAGGTAATTCGGGTGGGAGGGGATGGGGAATGGGCTGACCTGAGATCAAGGTGCTACAATACAACTCGTTATTGATACAAACAGAATAATGGCCGGACTCCTCAGGTCATCGACATTAAGGAAAAATATTCTCTGACGATATCATCCGGTTCGCCATCCCGGCACGTCCCGGTACCTGGCAAACTACTCATTGCTAATGAGTAACTTTTATCCATTCTGCTAATTAGTAATTAGTATGGTATCCATTGAGCTCCTGCGGCAACTCGTTATCCAGCAAAAAAGCCAGATCGAAAAAGGTGGCGTCTTTGTCGAACGGTCAATCCTGAAACAGGTCCTGGAAGCATTCGGGGACAACAGAGTGCTGATCCTTACCGGGATACGAAGATGTGGCAAATCGACACTCTTAAAACAGATCATGCGGACAAAGACCCGGTACTGTTATATTAATTTTTAAAGACGAGCGGTTGCTCAGCTTCCGGGCAGAAGAGTTCGAAAGTCTCAATGAAGTCCTCATCGAAGTATACGGGCCTTCGGCAACCTATTTTTTCGACGAAATCCAGAACATCGACAAGTTCGAGACCTTTGTCCGGAGACTTCAGGATGAAGGCAAAAAAGTAGTCATCACCGGCTCAAATGCATCCCTGCTCAGTAAAGAGTTCGGCACACGGCTTACGGGAAGATACAAGCTGTTCGAAGTGTTTCCTTTTTCCTTTACCGAATTCCTGCGCCTTAAAAAGATCGGTGTGAAGAAGGATTCCCGGTATATTCCGGAAGAGCGGGTAAAACTCTTAACCGCATTCGGCACCTATGCAGAAAACGGTGGAATGCCGGAATATCTTAAAAACCATGACGGAGAGTACATAAAAACCCTGTATGATAACATCATCTACCGGGATATCATCGCACGGTACTCCATCCGGAGGCAACGGCTCGTCCGGGAACTCGTAGGAATCCTCGCATCGGCAATCTCGCTTCCCTACACCTACAATTCCTTAAAAAAAAGTCTCGGGTTGAAAAATGCCATCACGGTCAAGGAATATATCACCTACTTAAGCGGAGCATATCTTTTCTTCGAACTGCTGCGGTTTGATTACTCGGTAAAAAAACAACTGAACTCCCCGAGGAAGATCTATAGTATCGATACGGCATTCAGCATCCTTAACGGTTTCTCCCTGTCACCTGATAAAGGACGACTTTTAGAAAATATCGTATTCATCGAGCTCAGGCGCCGGGGGAATGAAGTATATTATTATTCACAAAAACGGGAATGCGATTTTATCCTCAAAGACAAAAAGAAAATTG
>PLLR01000014.1:1526-3393 GCA_003141335.1 Methanoregula sp.
TCCACAACCCGGGCCAGCACCAGACCGGCCATCGCGACGAACAGGGCCCGGAACACTTTTTTGACCTGCTCGCTCTTCCTGAACATATCGATCACTGCGTCCGTCATACAAATTTTACCCGGTTGCTGGCTTTTCAAGCACAAAAATGAAAACGCGGCTGGAGTTTTTTGAAAAATTGATTTTGCAGATGAATCTTATGGTCAAATGTTGTTTTGTGGATGGAGCGTGCGGCAATGTGGGGATGGGAAGAGGGGGGGAATTGGATGGGGCGGATTACTCCATTTCCGGGACCGGGAGATAATTGAGGTAACTGATAGGTATTGGTGAGGGAATGATCTCCAGAGAGCATGGAACGATCTGATAGATCGTTACCGTTCAAAAAAGAATGCGAACGAATTCTTTCCTGGGATCCGTTCTGGAATAGCCTGCCCTTCAGGACTGGGATAGCGTTGGTTTTTTAAAAACACCCTCCATATCGCTCATATATATGAAGTACGTATATTCCATCAGGAACATGAGGGATACATCTGACATACTGGATCAGCTGCGGGGCATGAGGCACGAGCTCAGGGGACGGTACCACGTTAGGAGCATCGGTATCTTTGGCTCGTACTCCAGAAAACTCCAGACAGAACAGAGCGACCTCGATCTGGTAGTGGAATTCGATCAGCCTATAGGCATGATGGCATTCGTGCACCTGAAAAACATGATCTCTGATCGTCTCAATATTAAGGTCGATCTCGTTACTCCCGAGGGCCTTCATCCCCTGATCCGCGACCAGGTCATGCACGAGGTCGTGTATGTCTGAAAAACGATCTTCCACTCTCCTTTTGTATGATATTTACCAATCCGTGGAAAAGATCGAGGAATTCACACGGGATATTTCCTTTAATCAGCTGATGACCGATGAACGTACAAAGGATGCGATTCTCCGTAATCTTCAGGTCATCGGGGAAGCCTCAAAAACCTGCCGGAAACTCTGATCGCAGACCATCCTGAAGTGGACTGGAGTGGCCTTGCCGGGGTTCGGGATATTGTTACGCACCGGTATTTCCGTGTTGACTGGCATTTACTCTGGATAAGTATTCATGAAGAATTACCGGTTCTCAAAAATCAGATCCGTAACCTGATGATTACCGATGCAGGGATAACCAAAAAACGTTTTCATGGAAGTTCTCTCCTATGCCTGCTAATGGCAGTAAGGGACTAAATGTGTTGTGCTGAGTTACACGGATTGGAATGAGTGAGATTTTGTCAGGAGGGGTCCTGGAGGGGGGAGTTACAGCGCTGGCCGTCGGTAATATGCAGATGGCACCAGGCCGGAATTGGCACTATACCTGGAATTTATGGAGTTCGTTCATGACGTTTCCGATACAATTCTCAAAATCGCCGTCTGAACAATCGATCGTTAGATCGGCATACATTTCATACAACGGGACCCTCTGGTTGTACATATCACGAAGGCTCTGGCCCGCAACCAGGACAATTCCCCGTGTCGTGATATTATTGAGTCTCCGGACCATTTCCTCAAAGGAGATATCCAGGTACATGATAACGCCATCCTTTTTGAGGTGTTCCATTGCTTTCTCACTGAACACAACACTGCCTCCCGTGGCAATAACTGTATTGTGACAGTGAAGCGAGAGTATCGTTTTTTCCTCAGTTTTCAGGAAAGCATCGGTCCCGTCCTCATCAATAATTTCCTGCAGGAGCCTTCCGGTATTTTCCTGTGCCACGATATCAGTATCGGTAAAATTCCGTCCCAGGGTTTTTGCAAGGATAACTCCCATGGTACTCTTCCCTGCGCCAGGCATGCCGATAATTACGATGTTTTTCATGGGGTTTTGCATTCTCCGTAATTCATTTC
>PLLR01000101.1:0-5190 GCA_003141335.1 Methanoregula sp.
GGGGACTCCGTGGGGGGTATTGTAGAGGTAGTCGCTTCCGGATGCCCCGCAGGACTTGGCGATCCGGTCTTTGGGAAACTGGATGCACTGGTTGCCGGCGCGATGATGGGTATTGGTGCTGTCAAAGGTGTTGAGATCGGTGACGGGTTTGCAGTTGCACAGAAGTCCGGCAGCGAGAACAACGACCCGATGACTGCTGACGGGTTTGCAAGCAACCATGCCGGCGGCATTCTGGGTGGCATCTCGACAGGCCAGGATATTGTCGTGCGTATCGCGGTGAAACCAACCCCGTCAATCGCCAAAGTCCAGCAGACCCGGAACAGGAATGGCAATGTTGTCGATATTTCAGTGGGAGGTCGGCACGATCCTTGCATCGTGCCCCGTATTGTGCCAGTTGCCGAAGCGATGCTGGCGCTGGTGCTGGTGGATTGCCTGCTTGAACAGGCAAAGTACCGGTAAGATGTGAGGGGACCATGGGCAAATAGCCGTTACACAGGTAGCTGATGGA
Source organism: Methanoregula sp. (assembly GCA_003141335.1). GTDB lineage: Archaea > Halobacteriota > Methanomicrobia > Methanomicrobiales > Methanospirillaceae > Methanoregula. The sequence goes on from PLLR01000101.1 coordinate 509, forward strand.
TGTATTAAACAAGAGAGAACGGCTCAGGGCTGTTTTGTTTTTTAACTTTTATTAGAGATTATGAGAGTGACCCCCTCTCTCCCCCAGAGGGGGAGGCATCCCAAGGGGAGCATCCCCTTGACCCCCTTCACCATTTCTCCCGTTTCTCAGGAAATTTTCAGATCAACTTTCTGAAGGGTCCGTGCATTTTTTAAGAATGCCCGGAGTGGATTGGTTACTGAAAAATACCCGGAAAAACTCCCTGCCCCGCCGTGCCTCGGAGAGGCCCTGAGGCGGGGAACTCTCCCGGATATTGACAATTTTCCCATCTGCATAGTTCTCGTGTAAACCAGATCGAGACCTGCTTGTTTCTACAAACGAATGAAAAACACTATCCGAACATGGTTCAGCTCATACGAAATATCAATGGATCTTAAAAAAGAGATTGTTAAGGAAATTTATTCTGCTTTCTTTTCAGGCCGTTTGAATGTTTCAACCAGCGTGATTTCAGAAATCCCAGTGATCGACTCAAAACCCTCGTGGATGATCCTGCTTCTCCAGAGAAGCCAGCGGCGGTCATAGTTAATGCCCGGGGGGAGCGTGATGGTTACCTTACCATCGTCCATCGCGATCTCCAGCTCCCTGCCGGCATAGAGCCGTACCAGACCTTTCAGCTGCTCGAGCGGGTCGGTAACCTCCTCTTCGATCGTATAATGGTAGGACAGCGTCTGTCCTGCAAGCGGTGGGTTGAAATCCACGATAACTTTGGAACCGATCACATCAACGACCGTTCCTTCACCCATCTCGTCCATCTTTACCGGCATGCCGCGGACCGGCTTTTCCTTGAACTGGTTCTTCGGAAATGACTGAATACGTTTGGGATCGCGGTCGCCAAATGCCTTGTCGGGCTTGACAACAACATCCCCTGTGGTACCGACATCCTTGCCGACAAGTTCCTCGTCCAGACCAAGGATTACATGTTTCTGCCCGACACAGATCGTGACCGGCCCGTAAATAGCGTTCGGGCTGTGGATACCGGCAGTTTTTGCTTCTTCGGCGTCAGTAGTATCAAAAATGTTTTCGCCAACACTGCCCGAATAGCTCAGTTTGATAAAATCTCCATCTTTTATTGCCATGGTTCACCTGACTATATTAAATTGCAACGAAAACAGATAAACGTGTGGCAGGGGTCATGCTTGAAATTGAATTGAAAGTCAGGATTTCGTCGCTCGATCCAATCCGCCAGCAGTTACTCAGGCTCAATGCACATTTTTGCGGCAGGATACATGAACACGACGTCTATTACAATGCTCCCCATCGCGATTTTGGCGTAACCGATGAAGCGATACGGGTCAGGTATACCAACGATCATGCAGTTGTCACCTACAAGGGAGCTAAAATAAAAACGTCCGGTCTCAAGGCACGTGAAGAACTCAATACAGCAGTTGAATCCGGGGAGATTTTTGAACAGGTGCTGGAACGGCTGGGTTTTTGGAAAACAGCCGAAGTGAACAAGTGGCGCGAGAACTATAAACTCGGCAACATGGCGATCTCACTGGACAGTGTAGATGAACTTGGCACGTTTGCAGAGATCGAGATCATGGCAGAGAACGATGATTCGGACGCCACTGCACAGATAGAGAAGATCTCAAAAGAGATGGGTATACAGGGCGAGCCGATCCTCGCCTCGTACCTGGAACTGTTGCTGTCTAAACGGTCAGCAGTTCAATTTTGATATCCCGTGCGTCTGTCCCGAAGTGGAGCATTGCACAATGGCCGTCCATTGCGGCACCGGGGTTGACAACTTTTACACCGTCAATATCCATGACACCCCGCTGTTCGTGGATATGGGCGCAGCAGACCAGGTCAAAAGACCCCATGTACCGCCGGATACTTTTGCTTCCGACGTGTTCGCCGTTAATTTTATCGAGCGTCTCATAGGGGGGGGCATGGGTAAGAAGGACGTTGTGGACGGTTTTTTCCATCTTTTTCATTGCACGTTGTAACACGTCGTCTATCTGCTTGTCGGTCATCTCGAACGGTGTACCGAACGGGGTAGGGTTTGATCCACCAAGACCGACAATGGTTATCCTGCCCAGGTTAATCTGGGAGCCATGGAGACACACGGTGTCTGAGTGTTCGATCGTTTCGATGATCTCACGCGGGTCACAGTTGCCGGGCACTGCAAAACACGGCACATCGATGCGTGAGAGCACATCATCGACCGTGTCAACCGGACCCATATTGGTGATATCGCCTGCAATAAATACCGCTTCCGGATTCAAATCCAGAAATGAATCAATTTTACCGAATTGACCATGGAGATCTGCTATCAATAGCACATCTTTCATGGTATATCATTTGAAGGGCGTTTTAAAAAACCTTATCGCAGGATCATTCCATGAACCGGTTAATTTACCGGAAACGGCGAGTTTTCCGCAGATTTTTTCGGTTTCCGGCAGGAGTGATCGCGCGGTGGTCCCGGCAAGCGGGGTGCCGGGCAGGGGCATAAAACGGTGCACGTGCACTTTTCCATACCGTGCAACCCACTCTATGAGGTCCACGGTCGCCAGCTGGTCCTCATCGGTCTCAAACGGGAAGCCGACGATAAAATCGACAACCGGGGTGATCGAATACTCGTTGCAGAGCTCCACGGCACGGATACCAGCATCAGCCGTGTGTCCACGGTGAAGTCGCTCCAGCACCGGATCACTCCCCGACTGTACACCGAAATGGAGTTTTGTATTGGTGCAGTATCTGTTTACGAGGGATAAGGATTCTGCACAGACAAATTCCGGGCGCACTTCGCTGGGGAACGTGCCAAAGAAGATCTGGTTGCGGAGTTGTTTAAAAAGCGCTTCGATCTTCTCCCAGCGGGGATGGATGCCGTCCGAACCGTAGGCAAACGCGTTGGGAGAGACAAACCGGGCATGTTCATACCGGTTTGCATACCGGGCAATCGCATCGATCGAGCGGTGTCGCATGCAGTGCCCGAAGATCTGCGGGGTCTGGCAGTACCCGCAGGCAAACGGGCAGCCACGGGTGATCTCCACGTATCCCTGTTTTTCAGAAAATGCCGGATATGCGTCGAGACGTACGGTGGAAGTTACCGGCGGGGAAAAATAAGCGGTTGCCACGCCGGGTATTTTTCCATTCCCGCCACTCTCTAATTGTGTGAGGAGACGGGGTAGGGTGAATTCTCCTTCACCTACGATCACATAATCGGCATATTCCGCAACTTCACGCGGACATGCAGTCGCATGAGGTCCCCCGACAATCGTGATGCAATCCGCTCCCGCTATCTCATCCCGGTAGTACGGCTCATTGAGAGAGTTGAGACTATAACAGGTCACATCGGGTGCGGGTTGATCCACCGGGCGAAGTGAGAAACCCTCCTGTCCGCATGCGGCAGACAAAGCAGCGTACGAGTTCCGTGCTGCATGAATCTGCCGCCAGTTCACTTCCATAAAGAGTACCGGGTTTTTAAAAAATGGATAGGGGGATCTTTCTTTGCGGGTAGTTTTTATCAACGCGAGCGGTATTCACGCAGGACATCCACAATCTTGTACGTCTGAACCTCGTTTGTAGTGACCCATACTTCAACACGATCCGCCTGACCTCTCTCAGATCCTGTTCCCCGTGTTCCCTGGAGGTCTACTTCATCCCCTTTCTTCGTTCCAACCGTGGCAGTATCGGTTGTCCCGTCAGCCCGTGTGAGTTTTATATCAACTTTTTTTATACTGTTCATTCCCAGGCCACCCTGGAAGATGACCGGGATGATCCCAAGGTAGTCTTTCTCCAAAACATCTACCTGAACAATGTTTTGACTTGGCAGCACGTCTGTTGGTACAGTGGTAAGAGTCCCCATAGGTGAACCTGATCCGGGGGTTCCGGATCCTGGCGTGGTCCCGGAACCCGGCGTGGTTGCCGCCGGCGAAGTCTGGGTACCTGTGCACCCGGCTATGGCGATTGCGCCGCACAGAAGTACTATAACAATAACCGTTATTCTGAACTGCATATCTGAACGTGCGAGCCTGAGTTATATCATGTTTGTGCTCATGCACTGAACCTGCTCCTGCCAGATTGTTAATACGGGCCGTATGTAAAAGAGTGGGAGTGGAGGAACCATGCAGTTTTTTTATGATACTGATTTTTTCGCATCGCATTTCTTTTCGAAATTTTTATGTACAGACAGATTAATTGTTCATTAACCAGAAAACGAACAGTTCGTTCTCTGAATTGAGGTGAATACCCATGGCGGAAGAAAAGAAAGAAGAAACGAAGGGACTTGTCAAGGAATTCATGGATTTTCTCATGAAATACCAGGTCATCGGCCTTGCTGTGGCGTTTATTATCGGTGCTGCAGCGACAAAAATGGTGACTGCTACGGTTGCTGATATCATTATGCCCTTTATTGCGGTGATCATCCCCGGCGGAGACTGGAGATTATCGGTTCTTCAGCTGGGACCGGTAAAATTGCTTGTTGGTGATTTTGTGGGAGCCATTATTGATTTCATGATCATTGCACTGGTTGTATTCCTTGTTGTAAAATTTATGATGAAAGGTGATACGACAAAAAAGATCTAAGGATCTTTTTTTTGCTCTTCACTGTTTTTTAAGTGGGTTACGCATATATTGAGTGGATTACAAAGATGGAGGCTGATGCTCCCATACCCCAAAAATACGATGAACGTCACCGCCCC
>PLLR01000101.1:5268-6629 GCA_003141335.1 Methanoregula sp.
ATTGATCTCCTTCCAGGTACCAGTAGTATGGCATGAACCCGGCACTTGTCGATTCACTCAGCTATATTGTTATTGGCATCATTGCCGCTGTAATCCTTCATTTTGTATTTATCTGGCTTAAAAAACGGGCCGAAATGACAGAAACAAAGATGGATGACCTGCTTGTATATTCCCTGGGAACGCCATTGGTGATGCTGGCTTTTTTCATCCCGCTTTTTTTAGCCATCCAGCACGCAATCTACTTATATCCCCAGTACCAGTGGATAACCGATTCAAAAATCCTGGCGTCCGGCTATATCATCGTAAGTACATGGATAATTGCCACATTTGTTGACGGTTTTTTGAGAACCTATGGGATAGCACTGGCAGAAAAGACCGAGACGGACCTCGATGATCGTATTGTTGATATTCTCCAGAAGATAGCCAAATATATCATCTGGTTCACCGGTCTCATGTACGTCTTTTCGACGTTCAACGTCAACATTACTCCCCTGATTGCCGGTGCGGGGATCATAGGTATCGCCATTGCCCTTGCTGCCCAGGATCTTTTCTCCAATTTTTTTGGGGGAGCGGTGATTATTACGGACCAGCCGTTCAAGGTTGGCGACCGGGTCCTGATCAACGATGTGCTGGGCGATGTGATCCATATTGGTCCGCGAAGCACGAGGATAATAACGCTTGATTCAGATATTGTGACCATGCCCAACACCAAGATTGCCACCAGCGTTGTCCATAACTATTCCATGCCAAATCCGCAGGTAAGGATCCAGATCCCGGTCGCGGTCTCCGCTGCATCCGATATTGCACAGGTTAAGCGTGTTCTTGGCGAGATTACTGATGAAGCGGTGAAGAACAGGTCGGATATGCTCGCCCGGGATCCAAAACCCACTGTGTATCTCATGAAAATGGATAAATTATCCATAACATTTATGGTCAATGTCTATGCCAGCGGTTTTTTGTATAACAATAGTATCCAGGACTACATGAACACCCGGATTATCGAGCGGTTCAGGTCAGAAGGTATCAGTATTTCATAAAAAAAATTTTTACTGCTGCAGGAATTGAGTGGTTTTCATTGCATTTCCTGTCCAATAACAATCTCTATAATATCAACAAACGAAAATGAGAATCGTGTTTGTGAAAAAATTTCCTGCCCGGTACCCGTACCTTTTACCATGTTCATGAAGGTGTAATATGCAAAAAATACTCCGGTTGCTTCCCGCCCTTTTCCTCCTTGTATGTGCATTCATACCAGCAGGCGGGTTTGCAGCGCCCGGTGTTGAACCGGGTTCAGGGTTTATTGTTGTGGCTACTGTTCCTGTCGTTGATTTTTACTCTGCCACACAAACCGGTACTGGCCC
>PLLR01000018.1:0-7122 GCA_003141335.1 Methanoregula sp.
GGTACCATATTGATACTTACGGTCTATGAATTTTTTTTGCAATGCTCTTATTTCCATAATCCTGGTGATAGGATGCCTCTTTCTCACCAGCTTTGCTTCTGCATCTGTGGGGATTGAGGCATATCGGGGAGACACCATAACGCTCCAGGGTTATTCGTACGGGAGTCCGAAGGTATATCTCTTTTTAACCGGGCCCAATCTACCGGTAAACGGTGTTGCCCTCAATGACATTACCGCCCGGGCCGATAAGGGGCATTTCACTGAAGTGAGTGTCGATGGCAGCGATCACTGGGTATACAAATGGGGTACGAATACGATGGGCGGCCGGCTTGATACAGGTACCTATACTGTGTGGGTTGTAAACGGACCTAATGACCGTTCCCGGTTGAATGATGCGGAATACCGTACAATTTCTGTTGAGCTCGGGACCCCGACAATAACGGTTGCCACTCACGCCATTCCCGGTACTCTGGTAATTAACACTACCCCTGCGGGGGTTTCGGTAGTAATTGGTGATGAATACCGTGGAAGCACCCCCCTGATCATTGGCGGGATTGAGCCCGGGACTTATACGGTCACATTCTCGCGGTTTGGATATACAAAATTGTCTACGCCAGTACGTGTCATGGCAGGGGAAACAACTGAAGTAATGGGGACGCTCCTGCCGTTAACCGGTTCGCTTGAGATTACTACGAGTCCCCCCGGGGCCCGGATCCTGCTCGATACTGTTAATCAGGTTATTAGCCCGGTAACGCTGGAAAATCTCACCATGGGAAACCATACGCTCACGGTCGTAAAAGAGGGATATGTCACAACTGAACAAATAGTGCGGATTATCCCGGGCCGGACGACGCAGATTACTATCCCGCTTGAACCAGTTTCTCCGTTAAACCGGGAAATATTACCTGCATCAGGGCCGGGCCCTGCCATCCTGATCGCGGGTTTTATCGTGATTCTGCTGGTAATCAGGCATTTGCGTACACAATAATGTTCGGTTCAGCGGGTTCACAATCACCCGGTTACACAAGAATGAAACCGTTAATCCTGCGGATCGCGTGGTGTTTTATATCAATGAATGGGCAACAGAAAAGGGAGAGTCTGCATGAGTGCGAACGTGTTTGATGTCCTGATGGTGATTGCGCTCGGTGCTTTAGCCGGGACGGGAATTGGCCTTCTCATTGGATTTTTTGCAAAGAAACAGAAATGTGAGTGGTCTGCAATGACCCGGAAGGAACAAACCTTTACTATCGCTCTGGTGATCGTCTTTTGTGTGATATCTGCATTGCGGGTCTGGCATATTATTACCTTGTTTAATAAAAAATATTACGAGGTAAACATGATCATCAGTCCTAAAATATTACTCCCTGGCCTGGAGTAATTTCCCCCCCATGAAACAGGATCGACAGCAAAGCAAAAAGATTAGCGTTAAATTATTATGGACTGATATATAACGTAACGTAGAACGGTTAAGCCGTAAGTTATGCGACCCTAAACAATTGATTACCGGAGTAAAAAGGCAAAAAAAGGACTATCGACAAAACAGGTAGTTTTTTTTATAAAACGTGGTCAGACAAGGAGAAGTGAGAAAAGCGATGTTAAAAGCAACGATTGATGCAGATATGTTCAGGGAATTTATTGATGCAATTTCGGCTCTCGTTCCAGAGTGCCGGCTGCATACTGATGAGAATGGTATCTCTACACGAGCTGTTGACACGGCCAACGTGGCGATGATTGGAATCGAGCTGAAAAAAGAGGCATTCGATTCGTATAAGGCGACGAAAAGCCAGCTGGGTATTGACATTTCCAAGATGAAAAATATTTTCGGTATGGCAGGCAAGGGTGACCTCATCAGCCTTGAACTTGATGATAATGCCCAGAAGATGTCAGTTTCAGCCCACGGGTATCATTATTCCATCACCCTCCTTGACACGAATACAATCCGTAAGGATCCCAACCCGCCCACTATCAACCTTCCGGGTAAGATTGTAATTGCCGGTGAAGATTTTAACAATGCGATGAAAACGGCAGCAGTGATCTCTGATAAGATTGCTCTTGGAATCAACCCAAAGGACCAGACCTTTTATCTCATTGCCGATGGAGATACTGATTCTATCCGGCGTGAATTTGGCAAAGATGAACTCAAATCGCTCACTCCGGTTGAGGCACGGTCGCTCTTCTCTCTTGATTACTTAAAAGATATGGGAAAGGTCATGAGCAAGGCAGCCGAGATCGAAATCTTTCTGGGTATTGATCATCCGGCCAGGTTTTCCTTTATCATTGCCGGGGGCAACGGGCATGTTGAGTACCTGCTCGCACCCCGGATAGAGGCTGACTGATGGATTTTGTGCCATCAGCAAAGGAACTTTCCCATTTTCCCTTTTTAAAAAAAGCCCAGGATCATATAAAAGATATTTTTCCTCCCCTTGATATCTTGCTCAAAGAAGAGAGAGGAAAAATTATCACCGACCTCGCTTTAAAGCGCATCAACCAGGCATTATCTTCAAAAAGGACAGTAATCGCTCATTTCCAGCATCGTGATGATGATGAGATCGCGAGTTTTGTCTTGTCCCGGATTATTGCATCCTGCATACCGGATAAACAGCTTTTTGATCGCCTTACACGGTATGAGGCGGAACGAGCATATTATTTCCTTGTCTCAGAAATCGGGACGGAAGATGGCGAAAAAGGGTGGAATGAAAATACCCTCCTTGATGATGATGGCTACAGCCAGATATCGAAATATCTGGCCACAGAATTTGGGATAAATATCACGGATGAGCGAATGCCACTTCCTGACTACGTGGAGATCATCTCGCCCCTTCACGATGCACGATTTAAACTGGTAAACAGGAATGTGCACCATGGATTTATTGAGATAAAAAAAGAAGAAAGATATGAATTGCTTCGCGAACGTATCCGTGTAATTCTCCGTCGTGATCTGCCATATAAAGTTCCAAAATCTCTTTGTGAACAGCTTGCGCCCGTAGCTGAACCAATAAAAAAAGTGTACCAGGAACAGATGCTCCAGCAGTTTGGCACCGTCGAGGAGAGTGCATTTCCACCCTGCATGCAGGCGCTGATTCTGGCGCTGACAGCCGGGACAAACCTCACCCATGCCGGACGTTTTGCCCTCACTACGTTCATTCATACTATTGGTATGGACGTAACGGGGATTGCCCAGCTCTACGCCAGGTCACCGGATTTTGATGCGGAAAAGACGATGTACCAGGTAGAGCACATCACCGGGCGCGGAGGATCGGGTACGGAATACACTGCGCCCGCATGTGCTGCAATGAAGACAACCGGGCTCTGCATCCACCCGGATGCAGTATGTGCGAAAGTCAACCACCCGCTAAGTTATTACAAGATAAAAAAGAAAGAGAAAATTAATCGAAAATAAAAAAGGAGACCAGAAAAGCAATTCTTCTTTGCATTCTACGTGATTTTCTCATTTACCAGATATCCGGCGCCTGAAAGGAAAAGTATAAAGATCACAATAGCTGCAAGGTAGGCTACACCTGCAACCATCACCATGGGTAGTACAGCGAGCATTACAATCAGGATAAGAAAGCCTGACAAGCCAATGATCACATCAAGAAGTCGTGCATCCATTACAGGAATCTTCGCCGTAAAAGGATATATGTATATCCGATCGGGCCGGGGCGCGTTCATGAATGTAAAAGACACCCTTAATATCAGCCCTGTCCATCATTGGTACAATTATGAAAGATCCGAGGCGGGAACGCAGTGACGTACTTGAAAGACTTGCACAGGCAACGGTACTCCTCGAACAATCCTTGGATGTCCGGCTTATCCCGGCAAAAGGGGCAAACTTGGCGTATGCTATACGGGGCGCACGGGACAAAAATGGTGTTGCGGCAGTGCAGGGCGGGATTATCAATGAGAACGGAAAGCCGCATGCTGCCGGTCCGTGTGCATTTGGCGGGGATGAAGATACCGCGCGATTAGTGCTTACCGCAATGAAATTTGATCCACTTATGAGGAGTGCGGCGACCCTGCGTTTTTCAAAAAATACACTTATAGTGATAGAAAGTCTGCTCCTTGAATGCACTTCGTTTGATCGCACACAGGAACCACCAGGGATAAGTACGATGGACTGGGGAGTGGCGTCCTGTTGCAAAGAAGGGGTACCCGACGTATGTTATGATTACGGGGGGACGGGAAAAGAAGCCATCATCCGCATTTTGGGTGAAAATCCAATCGACGTTACGAACAATATTATTATGATATCGAACCGCATTATCAATATAGAACTTTGAGGAATCACCCATGGGAATCAAACCGTCATATATCAAATCTCTCGGTACCGAACTTCTGGCCAAGCAGCGGGATAATTTCTCCGGCAGCTTTGACGAAAACAAGCAGCAGCTTGGCAAATCTGCGGTCATTGGAAGCAAACGTGTCCGGAACCGCGTTGCCGGATACATCACAAGAAAAATAAATACCAAGAGACACTCATAACCTTATTCATGTTCGAAGGTGTCCTTCCCGCAATCATAACCCCTTTTAAAAGGAACTCTGCGATGGACCTTGATGTCCAGGGTCTGGAGCGTAACATCGGTTTTCTCCTGTCCTGCGGTATTCATGGTATTGTGCCCTGCGGATCTACCGGTGAATCTGCAACACTCACGTTTGAAGAGCATGAAAAAGTCATTGAGATTGCCGTTGATAAGGTGAATGGCAAAATACCTGTGCTTGCCGGCACGGGCTCCAACAATACTGCAGAAGCGGTAAGACTGACGAAGGCTGCAAAGGATATCGGCGCGGACGGTGTTCTTATCATTAGTCCGTACTATAACAAGCCAAACCGTTCAGGACTCATTAAGCATTATACAAAACTTGCCGACCTTGATATACCGGTTGTCATGTATAATGTCCCCGGGCGGACCGGACAGAATCTCGAACCCGATCTTGTGGCTGAGCTTGCACGTCACCCGAATATTGTGGCCATCAAGGAAGCGAGTGGCAATATCGGGCAGATCTCGCGAATCATTGAGGAGACGCAGGATGATGATTTTGTCGTTATCTCCGGAGATGATAACATTACTCTCCCGATCATGGCACTCGGTGGTGCCGGGGTCATATCGGTTGCAGCCAATGTTGACCCGAAACGCATGGTCGCCATGTACGAGGCGATGAAACACGGGGACTACCAGAAAGCACTTGTCCTCCACTATGCGCTCTCCCCGCTGTTACGTGCGATGTTTATTGACACAAATCCGATCCCGGTTAAAAAGGCGGTTGAACTTCTTGGCATGGCGGGAGGGCCGGTCAGGCTTCCGCTCGATGATCTTGATGAAAAGAAAACCGAACTGCTTAAGAAAATCCTCGCTACGATACCCCACAAAGGTGCGGCAAAGTCTGCGACACCGGAAAAGAAAGCGGTAAAAACTGTAGCAGGGAAGATTCCAACACCACAAAAAACACGGGCACGGTGACCGGGATTATGATAAAAGTTGTTGTATGTGGCGCCTCCGGCCGCATGGGTCAGACTATCGGACGGATGGTCAAAGAGTCTTCAGATCTTGAGCTTGTTGGCGGTATCAACTTAAAACCCAGTAAATTTTTCAACGTCGATATTGTCGAATCAAAAAATTCTGAATCGCTTTTAGTAAGCACCAAACCTGATGTGCTCATTGATTTTACCATAGCACACGCTGCAGTTGAGAACGTAAAAGTTGCTGCCCGCAACAAGGTAGCACTGGTTGTAGGGACTACAGGGTTTACCAACGAGCAGCGGGCAGAAATGGAAAAAGCAATTAAGGGAAATGTCCCGGCGGTCATCTCCAGTAACTTCTCGGTAGGTGTAAATATCTTCTGGCAGCTGGTGCGGGATGCCGGAAAGCTCTTGAAAGAGTACGATATTGAAGTGATAGAAGCTCATCACCGGAATAAGAAGGATGCACCAAGCGGCACCGCAAAAACGATTCTGCAGATCCTTGAAGAAGAAGTTGGACCCCGTAAAAAGATATACGGTCGCGAGGGGGTGATGGAACGCCAGAATGAGATTGGCGTTCACGTAATCCGTGGCGGCGATATTGTCGGTGATCACACAGTGATGTTCTCGAAGAATTTTGAGACCATCGAACTCTCACACCGTGCTTACGACAGGTCCGTCTTTGCAACCGGTGCACTTCATGCAGCACGCTGGGTTGTCGGTAAAAAGCCGGGTATTTATGGAATGAGTGATGTGCTCAGCCTTAAGAAATAATTTTTTATGCATTAATTCCGTATCGGATTTGCTCTCATCTGACGTTTCTTACATTTTTTGGTTCCGGCACCAGGATTTGAATTAACAACGTAATAATCCTGAAAACACTGCTAATTTTTCTTACTTGTCCCCGGTAAAAAAATCCGGTGGGATAAAAATTTCCGGATACTTCGTTTTTACTTGAGACGCAAATATCGAAACCTATTTTTTATCTTTTGTTCAACATATACAATGGAGTGAATTAGTTGGTTGCAATCGTTGACACCAGTAAATGTACCGGATGCGAAACATGCGTGAGTGAGTGCCCAGCGTCGGCAATAGCCATAGAGAACGAGAAAGCTAAAGTCGATAAGGATATGTGCGTGGACTGCGAAACCTGTGTTGACGTCTGCCCTTCTGAAGCTATTCACATGGAATAGGCATGAACGGTTAATCCGTTCCTGATTACCATTTTTTTAGATTTTTTAACGGGATACACTGGTATCTGCACCACTTTTGCCAGGTTCAATTTTATGATTCGTCTTTGTGGAATGTTTGAAAATTTCAGCCCGGTTTTTCCCAAATAGCAGGATTCAGGAATGGTTTGCCATAAAAACAAAAATTTAAAAAAACAATGTTTTTATTATCACAGGAGAAATGGAATTTTATAACCCGTCATATTTCATTGGGAAAACATAACAAACAGGACATGACACACATGATCAATGTTGGAGTGCTCGGAGCAACGGGTGCGGTTGGTCAGCGATTTGTTGAACTATTAGCGGATCATCCGTGGTTCAATCTTTCGACGCTCGCCGCTTCTGAACGCAGTGCTGGACAGCCGTATGGGAAGATCGTGAACTGGCGTCTTGACACGCCATTTCCCGAAAAAATTGCAAAACTCAAAGTGA
>PLLR01000018.1:7128-30576 GCA_003141335.1 Methanoregula sp.
CATCTTGGCCTTATTGATGTCCAGCGTGATTCCGGCAGGGATGGATTTATCGTCACCAACCCGAACTGCTCTACTATTGTGATGGTTGCCGCCCTTGCCCCCTTGAGAAAATTCAAATTTTCAGATGTCAGGGTAGCGACTATGCAGGCGATCTCCGGTGCCGGGTTTGCCGGGGTAGCCGCGATGGCGATCTGCGACAACATCATTCCTTATATCGGCCAGGAAGAGGAAAAAATGGAGACCGAGACTCTTAAGATCATGGGCACACTGAAGGGCAACAAGGTGGCAAATGCCCAATTTAACGTCAGTGCCAGTTGTCACCGTGTTCCGGTAATAGACGGTCACACTATGGCCATCTGGGTTGACATCAAAGAACCGGTGGAAAAACTAAGAAATGCGTTCCGGGATTACAAACCCCCGATTAAAGGTCTCCCGACGCAACCTGAAGAATCCATACACTTCTTTGAAGAAGAGAAGGATCGCCCGCAACCCCGTCTTGACCGGATGCGGGGGAAAGGAATGACGGTATCGGTAGGCAGGCTCAGGCAGGGGATCCGCTTTGTTGCGATGGGGCATAACACTATTCGCGGCGCAGCTGGTGCAAGTGTGCTGAATGCAGAACTCATTACAAAGAAAAAATATCTCTGAGAAGGAAACCTATGATGCAGCCAAAAGAGAACATAGTATTTGTCGGTAATAAGCCCGTCATGAATTACGTACTTGCAGTCATCACGCAGTTTAACAATGGAGCAGAAGAGGTGGCAATCAAAGCAAGAGGTAAAGCAATTTCCCGTGCTGTGGATACAGCGGAGATTGCTCTCAACAGATTCCTTGAAGGAGTGATAAAAAAAGAGATTATTACCTCAACCGAGATTATTGACACCGATTCAGGCAAGACCAATGTATCTTCCATCGAAATTATTCTCGCCAATAACAAATGATCATTTTTTTAATCTTTGATTCCGGTGTAATTACAGGTACAGATTCGGGAGATACGGCAAATTATCAGAGATACCATAATGTCCTGTCCCAAAACAATTTAAACGGTATTCACGAATGTACTATGCTATGCGAGCCTATGCTGTCGTGCTGCTGATTCTTCTGACTATCAGCTTGGCGGTTCCCGTAATGGCTGCAAATGAGGATCGCTACAGCTATATCACCGTACAGGAAGTCCAGATCCGACTCGACAACGGCAGTGCCATCATTCACGTGAATTATAAGGTGGAGGAGGGCACGCGTTTTATCTTTTTTTTACTGGGCAAACAGGATCTCAAGAACAAACTGATGAAAATTCTTAATTATCAGGATGCCCAGATGAAGCGTATCGATCTTTCCAGTGCCGATTTTACGGTTGAAGATGCTGCGTTATCGTATGGAAACGGGATCTACTGGTACCCGTCACATACATTCAACATAGCAATTCCCATGCTTTCCATAAAGTCCCCTCAGGCAGTCAAAAACTTTACGATGACAAAGGAGTTTCCCGGTGGAATGGGATATTTTGCCATGGATCCCGGGGTCATACAAAATGAAGTAAAAAATACTACAATTTCTGAGAAAAAATACCGTTAAAGATTTTTTTGCTCTACTCACTGACAACTGTGAAGAACTATTTTTCTCTCATCCGTTTGTTATTTTCCTGGAAGATAGAAAAGCAGGAACAGGGTGAATTGCTCCCTGCACTTTTTTGTCTCATCATAATTTCGTGCGGGATAGATATGTTATTAAATTTTGTTTCTGATGTGTCCCACTCCTGATGAAGTCGCTCGGCCGCCTCGGTTTTTAGACTCGCCGGGCAATGCAGTTTTTTTAAGAATCACACTCATGAAAACTGCACCCGAACCGCCGGACAGGAAGTCCCTTCGGGACCGTGACGTTCATCGTATTCAGGGGGTAGGGTCCATACCCGCGTAGCCCGGGGACCAAATCCTGACTTTTGACATCTTTCATAAACGAAATTCCTCACGCTTTTGCTTCCCATGGTGAATGAAAATTTAAAAAAAAATCACAAAATGTATCAGGAACTCTTACATGACTTCAATAATTTCCTGCTTTAATAGTTCCGCCATCTTTTTAGTAACAAAATACTGGACGATAACCCCGACAATTGCAGAAATAATGCCAATGACCGTGGAGGTAAGGATATATGTTGCCGAGACATCTGCGGTGAGAGGAAAATCCGGAACGCCACTTACCGAGATGATATACACGCTTGCGCCATAGAGGATGAAACCGAGGGCAATGACAAAGAAGGGAAAAACAATCACTTTTCCAAGTCCCTCGCGTTCATTTGCGTAAACATCTATGATAATACCAACTGATGTTACGAGTCCTGCGACGATAAGCCATTCAATTGAGCCATAGATAAAAGTCATCAGGTACAGAACAAGTCCCAGACTACTGTCCGTTGAATAAAATTTAAGGACATTAATAAAGCCTACGGTAAATCCAATGATGATAAGAAGGATAGTTGTTGTATAGGTGACAAACGAGAATCGTCCCCGTGAGAGTGATACCCGGAGTGCATCTATGATGCTGTGGACTATCTCATCAAACCCAAATCCCTTATAAAGCAGCCAACATCCTATCACACCTACAACAATAATGGTTGCAACACCCGGATAATCGAGCAGGTATGCGGTTGCATAGAGCATCATTGCAAGACCCAGGGGAATAAATACCATGCGGGAGATCTTCGGGTCATCAAGGAATTTTTTTAAGATATAATAGGTGCCTTCAAGATTGGGCATCTGGTTGACAATCACCCTGCGGATGCTGGATACCGGGATCCTGGATTGGATGATAGGGATCACATACTCATCTTCTGCACCATCGGTCACAAGGATGCAGTTGGTTGCCTGGGTCTCCTTGATTACCTGTTCAAGTGAGGTTGCAATCCTGCGGTCTCCATCAATCATGTGGAGATGATTTCCGGCAACTACCGCAATAGCAGCCTCTTCTCCTTTTGCCGTCAGTTCATCGTAAATCTTGACTGCTGAAAATATGGCGTTGATGTCGGAATCCTCAGGGTCGGCGAGCGCTAACGTATTTGCAGCTTTCAGACACGCTGCACGACCGATGGCCGGGCTTTCAACTTTTGCCTTCCACCCGATATCATCGTCTCGATCAACACTCAGGACTAACGTCCGACCAGCAATCATTACTAGTATAAAATTGCGGTAAACCTATTAAATTATTGCTGACGGTAAAATAAAAAATAAAAAAAATGATCAGATAAGTTTTGAGCGCTGGAGGAGCAATATATCATCGGTTGTAAGTTTTTCTCCTGCCCGGAAATTCTTGAAGAGACTCTCTGCTTCTTTTCTTACCGCCTTTTGTTCTTTTGTGACCTTGACCTTCTTTGTCTTCTTACGCAGGCCGGAAATTACCTTGTCATAATCCCGGAGTTCCTTTTGGCAGGCAATGAAAAACTTGTGTTCGGAATCTGCAGATTCCTGTGCTTCGACAAAACTCTTGTGTGCTGCATCTGCTGCCTCACGTGACTTGTCTGCCTTCCGATAGGAGTCAACCATGAGGTCATGGTGTTTCTGGGCAAGCTCGGCGAATTCAGTTACCTTTGCATGAAGATCAGATGCCAGTTTCCGAAAATCGCGGGCTCCTGTGATCTTGGTGCGTATCTCCTTGTTCTGTTCGAGTTCTGCTTCCTGCTCCCGCACCTGGGCCATCATCTGCTTGATCTTTTCGATCAGTTCCCGCTCTTTATCCGTTGTGAAGACCTCGGTCTGCTGACGGTACTCCATAAATTCTATCTGCTTCTGGAGTTCCTTGACCCCCCGGTTCTTCAGCGTGCCGTGCTCTTTTTTGAACCCTTCGATCTCTTCAAACAGGACATTTGCCTTGTCATTAAAGTCATTGCGCTGCGCTTTTAAGTCAAGGACATCATGGTTGTATTTATCCCTGAGATCTTTGTTCTTTTGCGCATCTTCCACAAACTCCCGCGTCTGGTTGTTGAGTGTGTTACGTTCCCGGGCGAACTTGCTTGCTGCGGCATTGAGTTCGTTGCGGCGGTTTTTGTGTTCTTCAGACTCGGCGAGAATCTTCTTTCTTTTTTCCATCAGGTCATTCAACATGCGTTACCACTCCTCATCGATTCCCCGGCATGGGAGGCAGATGTAGTATGCTGGAGGCTTAATATTCCAAAAGAGTGGAGTAATGACCCTTTTGATTCTCTCACATGACAACTCTGCATACAGGATGCAGGACGAAAAACACCAGAAATGATTATTAGCGCAGAATTCAGATAAGACCCCGAAACGAAGTCTTTGTTCAACACTCTGTTCATGATGTTCAACTCCCGATACCGGGACACACCAGATCACGTGGTGTCGTCCCCATCCTCCCAGCGAAGGACTGGTCGAATGTACTATATTTTAAAGGCGCGGAGAATTATTAAGCGTTTCGCCGTTTCTACGGAGAAAATGATCCGGTGATAGGATCTGTCAGATGGTCAGATCTGGGAAAAAACATTTTTTACCACTACAAAAAGGGGTTTATCTTAAAGGAGTAACCCTGACTCCTTTTTTTTATATGTCCGGTTTTAGCCAACCTTCCTGTTGGCGCTGGTCCGGATAAACCAACTATTCCCCGAAATTTCCGGGAGAATGCTTGTGTGGAACGTTTTTTAGTTTAAGGTATTTGTGCGTGGTTGTGGTTAACCTACCCATTCGAGAACGCCGCCGCCACTTGGCTGGTCCCTGCTGCTTCTCCTGCTCTGGGGCATCTCAACCGCTTTTGGGTTTGAGCGCTTGTTCTCAATGTCTGTAATCATGGTTTTGTAGGACTGACGGGTCCCGAGGATCTGCGCGCTCTTGACGCCGGTCATGATAGCGAGCACACGGATCTTGCCCTCCATATCATTCCTGACACGAGCACCCCAGATTACATCTGCGTGGGGATCAAGCTCGTAGGTAAGCGAGGTTGCAACCTCTTCTGCATCCTGCAGCGTAAGGTCAGTCCCTCCCGTAATGTGGATGAGACTTCCTGTTGCGCCGCGGTAGTCAATGTCAAGCATCGGATTGCTCAGGCACTCGCGGACAACGCTTTCTGCCTTGTTCTGCTGTTTGCTTTCACCGACAAGCATGACAGCGACACCGCCCTTGGACATGATCGCACGGACATCGGCATAGTCAATGTTAATGAGTGAGGGTTCCGTGATTGTTTCTGAAATACCCTTAACGGTTTCACCGATGAGCTGATCCATTACAGAAAATGCCTGGCCCAGCGGCAGGTTCGGGACGAAGTTTTTCAACCGGTTGTTATCAAGGACAATAACTGAGTCTGATGCGGCAGCAAGTGCCTCAAGACCTTCTTCAGCACGGATAAGGCGGGCTTTTTCAACCTGGAACGGGTAGCTGACCATGCCGACAACAATTGCACCCTGCTCCTTTGCAATTGATGCAACAACTGGTGCGGCACCAGTACCGGTACCTCCTCCCATACCTGCTGTGATGAACACCAGATCAGCAGATTCAAGGACTGCTTCAAGTGTCGGGCGTGCCATCTCAGCTGCGCGCTTGCCAACATCCGGATATCCACCGGCACCGAGACCTTTGGTCAGGGACTTGCCAATGAGGATACGTTTGTCAGCCTGGATCATGTCAAGGTGCTGCTTGTCCGTGTTGATCGCAATCGTTTCTGCACCGGAAACGCCCATGTGGTGGATACGGTTCACGGTATTGTTGCCTGCGCCACCACAACCGACAATAACGATTCTTGGCTGGCCGACAAAGTCGTCTTCCATTGCATTTTCTGAATTTGGTTTATTCAGCTCTTTTTCAAGTTCGGCGTTTTTTAACGCATCATTAATAATACTCTGCATATTTACCCTCTCAAACCTTGAATGAAACCTGGTCACTATCCTTCATGACACGACTTGCACGTTTTTCAACAAGTTCACGGACCGCAGCCCGAACAGTTTCTGATACATTGGGATATTCCCCTGTGTCCACCATCTGCTGGAGCAGATTGATTTGCTGTTCTGGCAACCGGAGCGTGATTCTCTGCATCATCGTTGTATCTCACATTTCTGACATATGTCTGGCTCTTGTCATTCATATGTCAGACAAAGAGAACCTTTGTGTCTGACTTAACCAGATGATCCAAAATAGCACAGTAATGTATAAAAACTTTCTTCTTTGCTTTTTGGAACACTCTCAAAACACATTTAAGACAGCCAATCCAAGTAATGGGAAAAAGAGGGGATTTTTGTGATTATTGACTTTCCAAAGCGTGAGGTTCATGGCGGCACTGGAAAGCGGCAGCGCGAAAAAACCAAAAAAAAGGTGCTGGATTTCAGCGCGAGTACAAATCCCTTCGCTCCCTTGTTTGAGTGGCATTGTGACCCCGAACTCCTTGCCTATTATCCTGACGACAGGTACACCCGGCTGAAAAGCCGTATCGCATCTGCCTTCCACCGTCCTCCTGAGGAAATATGTGTCGGGAATGGATCAATTGAGCTCATCAGGGTGTTCTGTTCGGTCGCGCTTAAGGGAAATAAAAAACGTTTTTTTACCCAATCCCCCACCTTTGGGGAGTACGAGATGTCCGCCCGACTGGCCGGGGCGGGCAGGGTAAAAACTCCCCAAAAAGCTGACGTGTCATTTATATGTAACCCAAACAACCCGACCGGTATTCTGCAGGAAAAAACTGAAATGAACCGCCATCTTGAGAGTATGAAATCCCACGGAGGGCTGCTCTTTTGTGATGAAGCGTTCATTGAACTGGCAGATCCTGCACAGAGCATGGTGGATGTGCGTGACCCGGATCTCTTCGTCCTGCATTCACTCACCAAAAGTTTTTCAATACCCGGCATCCGCTTCGGGTACGGTTTTGGGGATCCGGAACTTATTGAAAAAATTGAGATCACCCGACCCCCCTGGAGCGTAAATGCTTATGCCGAAGCATATGCACTGGAGGCGTTCCGGCACATGCGTGAACTCCCGGCATCGCGTGCTGCGATCGCGCAGGAACGCACGTGGCTCGCAACTGAGATTGACGCCCTGGGTCTGCACTGCAATCCTTCATCAGCCAATTTTCTGCTCGTGGAATGTGGGTGGGATGTTGCTTCGTTCTGTACCGCACTTGCACGCCGGGATATTCTCGTCCGTGACTGCACATCATTTGGTTTACCCACGTGTATTCGTGTAGCAGTGCGAACACGGGAGGAAAACCGGGTTCTTACCGAGGCACTCTCCGCATGCATGCACTGATTATGGCCGGGGGTACGGGCAGCCGGCTTAACCAGGGAGAAAAACCCCTCATTTCGATTTGTGGACGGCCGATGATTGCCTATGTGACTGATGCTTTCTCTGCTGCCGGGTTTGAACCGGTTGTGGCAGCCTCCCCTAAAACCCCCATGACCATGAACTGGTGCCGGGCACATGGAATAGTATTCTGCAAAACCGATGGTTGGGGGTACGTGGAAGATATGATCAGTGCAGTAAAAACCCTGGATGACCAACACCCGCTTTTTGTCTGCGTATCTGACATCCCCTGCATCACAACAGAAATTATCTGCCGTATTGCCGATTCATACCATATATCGGGAAAAGATGCCTGTTCAGCATGGGTTCCGGCAGGACTTGTCCATGCATGCAGGGGCGGTATGCCCTACCGGGAACAGGTTCACGGGGTTGAGGCATGCCCCGCCGGTGTAAATATTCTCCGGGGCGATCTTATTGAACAGCCCCAGGAAGAACTGCAGGTTCTGCTCAACGAGCCCGGACTTGCCCTGAACGTGAACACCCCGGCTGATCTTGCACGGGCTGAAGATTTTTTAAAACGACTATCTTAAAAAAAATTTCCTGATCCTAAAAAATTTCCTGGTCATGAGTATGAACACATGATCAAACATCCCAATCTGTGCCCCAGCACTCAAAATAAGCACAATCCTGTCATATTTGGCAGGAATGCATATTAAGGGGCATAACCCAAGTTCTCTGTATTATGGTGGAATCGCAGGAAATTGAGCTCGCGGGTCATATCATTGATTCGGGTATCATGACACAGCTCTTTGACAGGGTTATGGATATGGGGGGCAATTTCGAGATCCTTGTTTTTGATGTCGGGAAAAAAAAGACCGATCCCAGTTTTGCCCGTCTGCGTATCGCAGCGTCCAACAAAGAGAATCTGCGATCCATTCTTTCTGAGCTCCACCGGCTCGGCGCACGACCACGGGAAGTAAAAGATGTCCACCTTGTACCCGCAGAAGGCAATCGTATCGTGCCTAAGGGTTTCTACACCACCTCCAATCATCCCACTCAGGTCAAATATGGCGATGAATGGATCACGGTTGAGCCAACCAAGATGGATTTTTTAATCGTTGTCGATCTGGAAAACAAGACGGCACGGTGTACAGCTCTTGGCAGGATCAAAAAAGGAGATCTTGTGGTAGTCGGTGAACAAGGGGTAAATGTAAGCTACCCGGAACGCCCACGGGAGAGCAGCACATTTGAGTTCATGCACGGCACGGTCTCGCCCGAGCGACCAAGTGAGACACTGATTGCAAAGATCGCCAGCGAGATTCTCGATGTACGGAAGAAAGGCGGAAAGATTGCCCTCGTTGGCGGCCCTGCTATCATCCATACCGGTGCGGATAAGGCACTGGCGGAGATGATCCACAAAGGCTACATCGATGTCCTCTTTGCCGGCAATGCTCTTGCCACACATGATATCGAGTATAATCTCTATGGTACATCACTGGGCATGGATATCTCAACTGGTAAGCCGGTAATGGGCGGGCACAAGCACCACCTCTATGCCATCAGCGAGATTATGCGTGCAGGTTCGATAAAAAATGCCGTTGATAAAGGAGTGATTACCGGCGGGATCATGTACGAGTGCGTGAAAAATAATATTCCCTTCGTGCTCGCCGGTTCTATCCGCGATGACGGTCCATTACCCGATGTGATCACGGATGTAATGGCAGCGCAGGATGCGACGCGGGAGCATATTCGCGGATGCAGCATGGTGCTGATGATCGCGACACTCCTTCACTCGATTGCCGTTGGCAACTGCCTGCCTTCAAACGTAAAAACGGTGTGTGTTGATATCAACCCGACTGCACTTACAAAGCTCATGGATCGCGGCACCACACAGGCTATCGGTATTGTTTCTGATGCAGGAACATTCCTGCCGCTGCTGGTAAAACAACTCGAGTTACAGTGCAGTTGTGCAAAAAAATAATTTTTTTCTGGTCATTTTTTCATCGGGTCAGGGGCATGCAGTACGATTTTTCTGCTGATAAGAGATATTCCCATTCCTGCTTACAGTCGCACCTGGTCTGGAGCAGGGCACTGATTAAATCACGGTCAGCGTTGAGCGAATAATCCCGGATGCCTTTGACAATCTCGTAATCGCATTTTTTGCAGTTGTGCGGTCCCCGTTTCTGCCCACCGCCAAGCGGATCGCAGGTGATATGAACCGGGGAATCTGCAAGGATTGACAGGACACTCCAGAGATAGGGTGGGCGGTAGGCACCCCGTTTCCAGTAATACTCCAGTTCAGTGTTGCGCTGGACTGTGCAGGGGTTCATGGAGATCATGTCTGCATGAACCGCTGTATCCAGAATTGAAGTTTTCATATCGGCTACTGCCTCACCCTCTGATAAAAAAAGCGGTTTTAAGAGGAGATATGCTTTTACACCTGCTCCGGCAGAATGGGCTGTTTTGGCAGCTTTTGTAAAATCGGCAAAAGTAAAACCCTTGTTGATGCACTTTTCCCGGATATAGTCACTGCTCGTTTCAAGTCCCATCGCGCAATAGAGAGGTGTCTTGTAGCTCCCGTCATCCAGGATTTCCATAAATGACGAGATAACTTCTGCATCTACAAATTCGGGACGTGTTTCTGCAATAACCAGTTTTCCTTTGAACGTAGTGGCAACATCAGAAAGAAACCCGCAGGGTATCTCACGAGGGTCAAAAAAACTCCCGGAGGTGAAAATTTTCACCATGCTGTACTCTTCAGATTTATGCTGATCCGTCACCCATGCCAGTTGTGCACGAAGGTGCCCAAGGATTGTTTCGGGAGATTGCTGGGCAAAATACCGCGCATGCCGGTAACTGCACATCCTGCATTTTGACCATGTACAGCCAGCACTTTTAAAAATGATGGTAAGGCAATCGAGCAATTCATTGCCATACCTTTCCTGTCCCCGCCAGCTCGCGAGAGGTTTTTCCCTGAGTTCAGAAATCATTAACATCATACTAGTTGAACGTATATAGATGAATAAGATCGTCCTGCTGGTGATGGGACTGTTCTTTCTATCGGGATTTGCATCAGCATACCAGGTAAATATCGATGCTCCGGATTCACTTTCCGTTGGAAAACCCCTCATTGTTACTGGGATAACCACTTTTGGTATCGGCACACCAATTGATGTGGTGCTCTATTATCAGCTGACAACCACGACTGAGATAAAACGCAAGATCGTCTACGTCCAGTCTGACTATACGTTCCGTGCAGTCTTTGATACCACCGGTTTGAAAACCGGGATGTACAAAGTTGAAGTCCCGACCAATGGCATGGGCGATTCCGTGAGCATGCGGGTTGTGAACCTGATCGATCGTTCCGATGATATTCAGCTCAGCTCTGCCACAACCCAGAATTTTAACGGAAAGATCTCCATTGCGGGAGCAATCAAAGGTGATGAAAATTCCGGCGTGCAGGTTGAAGTAATCGGGCCCGATAATCTCGTAGTGTTCGGACCCCATTACGTCAATACCGATTATCTGGGCAATTTTGCAACTGATGTACCCATTACCGAAACAGGTGATTACGAGGTGAGTTTCACCGATGCCAGGGGGTATGTCGGAAAACGGATTATCACCGTGACCGGACTACAATCCCTGACAAGTACGCCGAGTCCGACAATGGTATCCGTAGTTTCCGCTCATACGAAATCCTCGCGGGACAATCCTGCATATTTTACCATAAAGACCGGCTTTGGGCAAGTCACCATTCATACCTCTTCTTCCATTGACTGGATCATAGAATATATCGATGAGAAAGGCGCTGTCCAGTTGGTGAATGAACACGGTGAGCAATATCCTGAGCAGGTCACGCTGCAGGGAAAGGGGAAAACGATGTACATTAAGGTGTATCCCGTAAAGTACACAGTGAACAACGAGGTTTTCGTGTATGCAGAAAATGCCAACTCAGTTGTTGTAAGCCCGACTATCCCGGCACCGTTTGCCCTGACTGCACCACAAACACCGACTGATACGCCAAAGTCTATGATAATGCCGCTGCTGGGGATTGTAGCGGTAGGAATGGCGTTCATGATAATGACAAGAAACCGTAAAAATAATTGATTTAAACAAGAGCTATTTCTGCTAAACCATCTTTAATAAAGAAGCCTTTTTTAAATCGGACACCCAACATATGGAGCACTGCCGGGGTAGTCTAGTCCGGGAAGGCGGTAGCCTTGAAAGCTACTGGTGCCCTGCACCTCAAGAGTTCAAATCTCTTCCCCGGCGTAAACCTTGTTTTTTTAACTATTATTGTCCTGAATGCCCATGTATCCCAATCACTGTTTTTATGTGTTCCGGATACCTACACTATAGCTCAGACAAGAGCGTGAATCATCGATGTGCGTTGCAGTTCCTGCAGAAGTGCTTGAAATAAAAGAGGGGAATGTTGGAGTCGTGGACTATGGCGATCTCAGACAAGAAGTCAGGCTCGACCTTGTTGATGTAAAAATCGGCGAGTTTGTATTGGTCCATGTCGGTTTTGCTATCCAGAGACTCTCCCGTGAGGAGGGACTGGAGACACGGGAACTGTTCAAACAGGTATACGCTGCGATGGAGGAGTGATGCACGAGTACACCATCGCTTATGACCTGTACGTGACCACACGCAGGGCGGCAATTGAGAACAACGCCACCCAGGTGAAAAAGGTAAGCGTTGAAGTGGGAAAGATGGCGATGGTGAACCCGGAGCAGGTAGTATTTCTTTTCGATACGATCAAAGAAGAAGATCCCCTTTTTACCACTGCGGTGCTCGAATGCAACGAGATACCGCCCCAGACCAGGTGTTCGTGCGGTTATTCCGGTGATGAAATTTTTGTCTGCCCGAAATGCGGTGCACTTCCCGAACTGGTCAAAGGCAGGGAGATCGTGGTCACGAGCGTGGAGATCGAGGTGGCTGACTAAATGAAGGTCAACATGATGCATGGAGCCGGCGGGGAAGTGATGGGGGAACTCCTGCAGACGCTCACAAAATTCAGGAACAACAACGCCGGCGGGATCGGGCTTGAAGCAATGGATGACGGCGCAGTGATACCGTTCAGTGGCACAAACCTTGTTTTTACTACTGATTCCCACATCGTCCGCCCTATCTTTTTTCCGGGCGGTGATATCGGCAGGATATCTGTATGCGGGACGATCAACGATCTTGCGATGATGGGCGGGAAGCCGATAGCACTTTCATGCGGCATGATCATTGAAGAGGGATTTGAAATCGATGATCTCGCAAAGATTGTTGCTTCAATGGACGACGCACTCGGTGAGGCAGGCGCAAACCTTGTGACGGGTGACACAAAAGTGATGGAGAAGGGAGCGCTTGACGGAATCGTGATTAATACTTCCGGTATCGGCATCGCTAAGAATATTGTCCGGGATAATGGTCTTGTGCCCGGTGATGTGATCATCGTTTCGGGAACCCTTGGCGATCATGGTATAGCGATCATGGCACACCGTGAGGGATTCGATCTCGGCGAGCAGATCAAGTCCGATGTTGCACCCCTCTGGGGGATGATGGAAAAGGTGCTCGATGCCGGCACTATTCATGCAATGAAGGACCCGACACGGGGCGGGTTTGCAAGCGCTATCAACGAGATGGCAAAGAAGAGCGGCGTATGTGTCCGGATCCAGGAAGAAAAACTTCCGATCCGGAAAAGTGTCAGGAGTGCCGCAGGCATGCTGGGTATCGATCCGCTTGAGGTTGCAAATGAGGGAAAGGTCGTTATGGGAGTTCCGCTTTCAAGTGTGGATTCCATCCTTTCAGCCCTTCACTCACATAAATACGGGAAGGATGCTGCAGTTGTTGGCAGCGTTACAAAAGGCGCTCATGTAATCATGGAGACCGCAATCGGCGGCGAACGATTTATCGAACCGCCCATGGGCGACCCGGTGCCCCGGGTATGTTGATCAGGTCTCTTTAAAAAAACAGGGATTCAGTATTTTTTGTGATTATATCATTCCCGTCACACCGTTTTTTTCGAGTAGTTCTAAAAAAAACTCTCCCTATGAGAATCTATGATTAGGCTTAACGTCCCGACTGAGTTGCATTTTTCCCGCGCTGACTGGATAATTTCACGGGAGTTTGTAAAGAAGTTCCTTGCCCTGACGCTGGTACCCGGGTAGGTTATTTTACCGAATGAGAGGGATTTACCAAAACTGGTCGGTACATCCCTTTTGGTGCATGGATTACAAACCGTGCCCCCTTGCCCGGTGTCCCTGTCTCACTGATCGTAAGGTTGGTGATCGAAAGGATCTCACGGCTCAAAAAAAGACCAAAGCCGGTATTCTTAAAATACTCCCTCCGGAAGATCTTCTCTTTTGCTTTTTCTGGTATTCCCACACCATCATCCTCCAAAATCAGGTTTATACCGTCAGTGGTATCCTGTGAATGTATGGTTATTTTTGTCAACTGTTCCCCGTGACGGATTGAGTTTTCTGCCAGGTTATAAAACACCTTTTCAAACATGGGATCAGCATAGATTTCAATAGGGGGAAGATCAGCATTTATCCGGACATTGTGAGTGTCAAGTGTCGCGAATGCACGGGATATGGTTTCAGTTATGTTATGCCAGTGGGGGGTTTGATCACCGATATTCTGGTAATCGCGGGTGAACAGGATCTGTTTCCTGATCGCATTTGCCGCCAGTTCTTCTTTTTCAATATACCTGAGGGTCTGCGGGTCTTTTGTCTCCTGCCGGGTAAGATCGAGATAACCGAGGAGTGCTGTCAGCTGGTTGAGTATATCGTGCCGGGTAACAGAGTTGAGCAGGTTGAGTTTTTTATTTGCCTGAGTGAGCGCCTCTGTCGCCAGTTTATTCTCAGTAATATCGACCAGGGTACAGATAATGTAGGGTTCACCAGTCTCGGCTGCAGAAACAAGTGCCCATCGTGTACTCCCGTCTGCTGTAAGGAACCGGGCTTCAATATCCCCGGTTCTCTGTTGATCCTGAACACTTGCTAAAAAACGCTCCCGTTCGGTATCGTCAGGGATGAGTTCAGGAAGTGTTTTTTTCCCCAGTTCATTACATTCGTAGTGGAGAATCCGGGAAAATTTCTGGTTGGGCTCCTGGATCTTTAAGGATTTTTTATTTAAGGTGAACGCACCAGCCTGGGAATTATGATAAATCCCGTAGTTCTTATCCTCTTCCTTACGGTATACCTGGGAATAAATTGAGATGAGGACACCGATGGAGACAAAGACGTAAAACCAGATGATGGCCTGGGTATAGAGCCGGGTATCAGGCAATCCTATGAGAAAGACAAGAGCTAAATATATACAGCCTACAAAGACGGTCCCATAGATGCTGAG
Source organism: Methanoregula sp. (assembly GCA_003141335.1). Lineage (GTDB taxonomy): Archaea > Halobacteriota > Methanomicrobia > Methanomicrobiales > Methanospirillaceae > Methanoregula. The sequence goes on from PLLR01000018.1 coordinate 21,699, forward strand.
CTTCTGGCGCGCAAAGGCGATGAGGACAATAGGGATAAGGTAGAGGTAGGGAAAAACATCAAAAATCCCGTTGGTGAGACTCAGGTAAGTAATACCCGCTGTAGCGATGATGCTTGCCACAATGCAAATATCATAGAATAATTGTTTTTTTGGGGTAATCTGTTGCATGGGGTAACCTTACCAGCCGGGGCATTCCGGGACCGGGTACAGATCTCTATTCAACAGTTGTGATATAATTAAATAAATGTATAGAAATTGTTCCAGGGGCTGTTGGAAAAACAGGGTTGACTCGAGATCTGCTTGGCAAAAGGATATCAAAAAAAATAATTATCCACACCCTCCCGCAGAAGCTGTCTGCTGACTGGCAGCAAGTATCGTCCCGCATTCGGGCGGGGCTGCATCGAAGGTGTTGCAGATTGCCTGTTTGTATGCTTCCGGTGTGCGGGCTCCGGAATATATCACACCGTTGATGAACAGCGTCGGAGAGGCGGTCGCACCATTCTGGTTTGCATTCGTCTCATCTTCCCTGAGCATGGTGAGTCCATCGGAGCCGGTCGCACAGGTCTCGATTGCTGCCGTATCGATTCCCATACCCGCGGTAGTGTTTCTCCAGCATGCATCCAGACTGGCGGGATTTTGTGAAAGGGGATAACACCGGGTGTTAAAACTCTCTATGTAATCCCAGAATTTTTGTGGATAATTCTTCTGAATGCATAACTGCCGGAGATCTTCCTGNNCCATAGGGACAAAATGCCATTACATAGAGATCAACGGAAGGACGGGGCGTCTTTACCGGTGGACGCGGGGGTGTTGGTGTGGGTTGCGGTCCCTGCGCTGTACCGCATGCACTCCCGGGACTGTTCATATCGAGACCATTCGTAAAGAGCATCGTACAGTCTTTTGTTGCGTAAAGTGTGACGTTCTGTGACTGGTAATTGCCATGGATCTCGTATATTCCCCGGTTTTCCGATACCGACTGGATAGAGATCGCTGTACCGGGCTGGACCAGGTTTTCGTTGGCATAGTTGATTACCTTCTCCCCACATGACTGGAGGGATACCGGTGAAGAGATGCCGGATTGTAATCCTGTTACAGAAACGCCAAGAAAAATGATGAGAACTGTAGCAAACCCGATAATCGCAACAATGGTCCCTTTTCCAAATAAGGCGCCAGTTTTCGGTTTATCTGAAGGAGAGGGCATTTCCCCTGACTTCTTGTTGTCTGGATTTTGTTGTGTCAAACCAATTACTCCGGTTATTTTCGTTGAGGATGATCGAAGGTTACTATTATTTCTGGTCTGTTTGAATTTTTAGGGTATAGTCCCATTCTGGCGACTAAACCGTGTGTTCAGGTAGCTTGATGATATGTTTCACGTTAAAATTATCGTTTTCATTTCGGTGATTGTATCTCCCTACGTACTCCCCTAAGTAGGGGAGGAATTTTTCTCGTCGGATACGATATTTCGATACCAGTTTTCGTTTCAGGTATACCCGGAATCCCTCCCGGCCATTGATATGATCTCCTTTTCCATCGCTGTACTGTTTTTGCCGTGATTGACGAAACAGTGGACATACGGTGTATGCTTTCCAGGTATCTGAACGGACGATAGAACTGGCAGAAACTTTTTGTGAGATGAGAGATTGAAGAGTATCCGATCCAACGACATCAACAATCTCGGCCCAGACCGTACCATTGCGACAGAGGATCCAAAATACCGGTTGTTTCGTTGTACCTCGTCCTCGTTCAGATCCCTGATCCCGGACAGATCTTCGACGTATTTTTCTCAAACGAGAAAACGAATACTCCCCTGTCATCCATGGAAGAATTACTCTGTTGATGATGATGCCAAGCACCGGTGCCTTGCATTTATTCATATTCTTCAAGGTATAAAACTGGATTATCTCAAAGAGGATAGTATTATGAGAAAAATGAAATTTGGAATTCTGCTTGTCTTTGCAGTGCTTGTGCTTGTTGGTACGGTATCAGCGTTCGCGCCAATTACCTTTCCCTATGATGGAAAACTGGTTGTAACATATGTTTCATCAGACGCAGGTTACAACAATGAATTCGGTGTATTCCTACCGGGGCCACTTTCCCTTGGAAAGATACACGATGTAACACCACCTCAAGTATATACTCAGGTTGGTCGCTGTTCGAATGGTGAAAATGTAGTCGTTTATATTACCACCCCCATTAAACCCACAGATCCCTATGGCCCTCAAACCTATTATTCAAATGCGCTTGGTGACGATAATCTCGACCATGCATATGTAACTCCCCAAGTAGATGGATCGTTTAATGTTGCCTTTGAAGATAGTTGGAAAGACCTCATCGATAATGATGCCAACGATGTTGTCCTTAATGTAGCGTGCACACCAGATCCGATTAATACCCCCGAGTTCCCCACATTAGCCCTCCCGGCAGGGTTAATCGTTGGACTGCTTGGTGTTGTGCTCTTCATCCAGAAAACCAAAGAAGTCTAACTATTTTTTTTAATTATTCATTAATCCACATACTGCGTGTCATCCCTCAACCGACCACGTACTATAAACGCCTTTCCTGTCTGTCAGGGTTCACAGCCCATATTGCACCAAAATCATTCACTTGGATGCCAGAAAACCATAAAAAACCGTTATTTCAAGAAACACAGAGTAGTCCCGAATCCATGTACCTTGAGATAATCAGCAGGATGCTGTGTGAAAAATATATAATCTGGCAGATGCTCTGGCATTGCCGGTTAAACCGTGATCAGATCTCTCATTCCGTTAGAGCAAATAGTACGCAATTATTTTTATTACTGCACAACCCGTGATCATCGTCTCCGCATCACCATCAGCAATGCTACCAGTATTGCCCCCAGAGGAATGATGCCAGGGAGTGGACTCTGCGTTGAGGTCCTGATAACAGAATATTCCGTCGGTACAGCAGTTATTGCCCGTGGAGTGGTCTTGCGGGTTTCAGGTTTCTGCGCTGAGCTATTTCCCGGTACTGTTGTGACGGAATGCGACGGAGCGGGAGTCAATGAGTTTCCCGTGGTTCGTACCAAGGGTATGGATTGCTTAGAAGTAGAGAAAGCATACACTGTCTCCTCTCCGGTAGCAACAATGAGAGTACCATCCGCGCTCATTGCTATATGATGGATATGATCTTTTGTCTGGTTCGTCCAGATCTCCTCACCTTTGGAATTTAAGGCAAAGATTTTCCCATCATATGACCCAGCGGCGGCAACGGTCCCCTCATTTGAAAGAGCGACACAGGTAATTCCTGCACCTGGTTTATTCCCGGGATTCGATGCATAACTCCAGGAGAGGTTTCCATACTCATCAAAGAGATCGACGTTTCCATTTTCTGTGCCTGCTAGTATGCCGGAACCCGAGGGTGTCATGGCAAGTGAGGTCACATCCGCGGTCGCCCTCCGGGTCCACCGCAGAGTTTCGTTATTGAGAAAGACGCTCCGCACTCTCTGGTCATCGTTGAATACCGCAATACTTCCGGAACTGGTGAGTTCCATGAAATCCGGCTCTACTCCGACTACTCCCTCTTCAGATTCTGAACAATCGCCGGTTCTACTATACAGGCACATTACCCCCCGCGATACACCAACAATCCACCCTCCTGTGGAGGATACCCGTATGATCGCATTGTAACTTTTATTCCCACCGATCTTTTCCCCGGTTGAAGTGTAGAAGTAGGTGCCCGCGCCTTGGGCTGACGCAACAATAGTTTTTCCATTATCGGAAATGTCGATAGAGCGCACAGCAGTTGGGAGTGAAGTTTCCCATATCTTTTGAAGGGGTGATGCCGATCCTTTTGGGGAAGTTATTCTTTTAAACTGATAGAGTATAGACGAGTATGATGCTACCAGTGACGAACCGTCAGGAGTAAAAACGACCTGATCTCCAAAGGGTTCTTTTGCAAGCAGCGTGCCTTTATTGGAAAATAACCAGATCTTCCCGCCTCCTACTGCAATGGCTGAACCGTCAGAAGAGACCGTTACTCCCCCGATTTCATTTCCCGGGGATGAATACGTCCAGGCAGGTTCAACCGCATGCGCTGGAGGTATAACAGCGAGAAGGAATACAAGGATGAAAAATACGGTTAATGGTGAAGGTTTTCCCGAATACATGCACATCGCCTCTGATTCATGGGATTTTTTTTTAGAGTATCTGGAATTCTATTTTTTAAATAGTAATATATAGCCTTACTGAAAAAACATTTGAACAGGTTACAGAATGGCGTTTGGTTTTTTAGAGAGTTCTGAATCATACCTGAATCTGATGCTGATAGTGTTTCTCATAGTGCCATTCTCGTTCATGATGTTTGCCATGCCCTATATTATCAAAAAAATCAAAGAGAACGGGCATGTTGTCAGGGATATGTACAAAAAAACAATGCCGGAGGTTCCCACCAATGGCGGACTTCCGATTCTTATTGTTGCAATTTTTTCCCTGTCAATTCTCACCCTCTTTTATGCAAAAAACATCACACCGATTAATTACACTATTATTGTCGTAGTTGTTCTCTTTGCATTATTCGGGTTACTCGATGATCTGGTGAATATCGGAAGGCCGGCAAAACTGATCCTTCTCTATTACTGCTCTTATCCCCTGATACCCTTCGTCACCACTACGTTCATTCTCTTCCCGCTCATAGGATCCGTGGATTTATCCATCATTTACCTGCAGTTCATTATTCCGACGTATGTCCCTGTTGTCGCAAATCTCGTGAATATGCACTCGGGACTTAACGGACTGGCACCCGGTCTTTCGCTCATTGTTCTTGCAACCCTTGTTTTCAAAGCCTATTTTTTCGGAAATATGTATAATGCGCTTTTTATTGTCTGCCTCACGGGTGCCGTTGCAGCGTATTTCTGGTTTGAGAAATACCCCTCCCGGATATTCTGGGGTAATGTGGGCGCTTTGTCCATAGGTGCTGCAATAGGATGCATGATCGTGACGCAGGGGTTCATCATCAGCGGGTTTATCATGCTGATTCCCCACACGGTAAATTTCCTCCTGTATGTGTACTGGAGACTGAATACCAGGAAGTATCCCATGGCCAAGTTTGGCAAGGAGCGCGATGACGGCACCGTGGAAGTGCCCAATCCCCTGACGTTAAAATGGGTCCTGCCCTATTATTTCCGCATGACAGAACGGACTTCAGGATATTGTATGTATGGTGTCACAACACTATTCTGTATGATAGGTTTATTTTACCCTGGATGAAAAACAGATAGATACGTAATCTATAATTTAGTGCTGGAGATTAGGAAATGGCTGACATTATTACAACCCTTTTGGGATTTTTCAGAGTTATTTTTGGTTTTTTATTAGTATTATTTATCCCGGGGTGTGCAATTTCGTTTGTCTTTTATCCCAGAATTGCAGATATTTCCCCGATTACAAGAATTGTGTTATCATGCGTGATCAGTATTGGATCAACGTTGTGCGCCATTCTTTTCCTCGATATTGTGCTGGGTATTGATACCACGCCAGTCAATAGTACCATTATCATCCTATCCATTTCTGCGCTGGCATGTATAATCTGGGGGATCCGACGAGTTTTTCTCTCATGGATGGAAAAACGAAAAGAAGGGATCAATTTTCATAAAGATCTTTAATCCCCCAATATCTCGTCGAATAATTGTATACTATTCAAGAATGGAAAGGAAAATTATTTGCCATTTTGAGTGCAATAATCCGATAATATGAATAGTATTGCTATTGGAAAATTTGTATCTGATCTCACGGTTTATCATGAATTAACCCTCAAACAACAGCAAAATGTTCAAAAACTCAATACGATATCAAAAATCTTTTTTTCACGGGCAAAAATACGTAATAATTGCTTAAATGATACTATAAACCAGGCAGTAATATTGGATTCCGGGCATCAACCCAATTTTTTACCTTACTCAGGTATATGGAAAAAGGCATTTTTATTGAGTTGGTTTCAGAAACAACTGGAAAAAAAAGGGAAAAATGCCATTGCATATTTCGGATTTGCCGATCAGAACCTCTCCACCGCAAAAATTCTCTCGAAAAATCATATTCCTTACTGGAACAAAAAAGGAAGCGAGGAGATTGGTTTTCATATTGAAGAAAAAGATCGATGTAAACCGTTCTGTTTTATTCAAAAACCTTCCCGCGATCGATGGGAAAAAGAGATGGACAAAATTGCGGGATTATATCCGTGGAATGCAAATAAAAACACACCGGATACGGTTCAGGAAAAACCTAAAATCGAGGATATTATTACCATTTTATGGGATAGTTATGAAAATTCGCAGAATTTCTCAGAATTGAACAGCATAATTTTTGCAAAAATCTGTTATGAGATACTGGGAATAGAGAATATCTGTTTCTATACATTCTCGGATCTTAATCGTGAAAAGATATTTCTTGATGAGTCTAAAGAGATTATTCTCCAACAGCATGCGTATAATCAAATCTTTAACCGCACGATAGCTATCAAAAAACTTGACCTCCGGACTGTAACACCGAACCGGATTCCCTTCTGGTATCACTGCGAATGCGGAGGAAAACTTGATCTGACTGTAACTCATCCTGGAATATGGATCGGATCCTGCCCCCTGTGCAGGAAAGACCATCATCTGGACGTGGGACCAAAACTTGAACGACTGGATGCTTTCTATGCGAGAATGGATTTTTCCGCTGTTTCGCGTAATATTGTTTTTGCCAGTGGGATGGGATCCTCTCTTTTCCTGTCAGGATCCGGGGGTTCATCATCCTATGGTTTAATATCCGATGAAATTTCACAAGAACTGGGTTTTTACCGGCCACTCAGACTGTCCTGGATCTCCCGGGATTATTATTTTGGCAGATTACACACACTTGCCATTGAGGAACTTATGAAAACATACAATCTGGCATTCTCAGAGATCTCTGACGGGTCCTTTACAAAAAAAATCGCATCCCGTATTTCAGATACTGACCTAACTATCATTGAAGCAAAAGAAAGGTGCGAAAGTGAAAAAACTCTGAAACGGCTCGAGAACATCAGAAATAATCTGGTGAATGTTACTCTATCGGCTGCACACCTGTTTCAGGGTATACCGTCATTTATTGATCTTCTTGCCACTCTGGATGCACCTGTAATTGTAAACAGATGGAGTGAGGCACTTCGGAATGCAATGGTAGAATTTGACGGGGTTGCGCATAAAATCCACAAAGATGTGATACATCAGACTCCGTTTTTCCATGAAGCGACATGTGAAGAGATACCAACATACTATAAAATGATTGAATCAATATAGGTGAATTAATGGAAAAAAAGATTCTGGTTATCAGTCCGCACACCGATGACGGTGAACTGGGGTGCGGGGGTTCGATTGCCAAATTTATTGAAGAGGGTGCCGATGTCACGTATGCTGCACTCTCCTGCTGTGAAAAATCAGTGCCCCCGGAATATCCACGGGATATTCTTTCCCGGGAAGTAAAAGCGGCTACACGAATCCTTGGGATTACTGACCCGATTCTGTTTAGTTTTGAAGTCCGCGAATTTCCAAGAATGAGGCAGGAAATTCTTGATGCGCTCATCAGATTAAGAAATAAAATCAAGCCAGACATGGTCTTCACCCCCTCCCGGTTTGACACCCACCAGGATCACAAAACCACCGTTGAAGAGACGATGCGGGCTTTTAAAAACTGTACACTGCTTGGTTATGAGCAACCATGGAATAATATTTCATTTAATACTCTTGCATTTATCCCGCTCCAGGAAGATCATATATCCAAAAAAATTGATGCACTGAAATGTTATGAAACCCAGAAAGAACGGGGGTACCTGAATCCTGATTTTATCCGCGGACTGGCTCTTACTCGGGGAACCCAGATAGAGGAAAAGTATGCTGAGGCATTTGAAGTCATCAAGTGGGTCCTTCACTAGGGGAGTTTCGGATGAGAGTTTTATTTGATATGGGACATCCGGCACATGTCCACTTTTTTAAAAATATCATCATTAATTTAATACGGGACGGGCATGATGTCAAAATTACCGCCCGCAATAAAGAAGTAACGCTTGCCCTGTTACAAGCTTATGGCCTTGAATATGAAAACAGGGGAGAAATTTACACGGGAATGCTCAATAAAGCCTTTGGCATGATCAAAATCGATCTGAAATTATTCCAGATTGCAAGAAAATTCAAACCGGATATACTCATTGGTGTGCATAATCCCTATGTAGCACATGTCGGTGCGATTCTCAGAAAACCAGTGATAATATTTACCGATACAGAAAACGTAAAAATCGCCAGTCTCCTCACGTATCCTTTTGTTCATGCAATCCTGACACCGACATATTTCCTGGAACATATCGATCCAAAAAAACACATAAAAATCAAGGGATTTAAAGAAATTGCATACCTTCACCCGAAATATTTCACACCGGATCCTCGCGTACTCGAAGATCTTGGCCTTTCACCTGATGAACGGTTTATAATCCTTCGGTTTATATCCTGGGGGGCATCGCATGATACCGATCTCCATGGTATTGAAAAAGGTGCAGAGAAAGAACTGATTCGAAAACTATCCCGGTATGGAAAAATTTTTATTACATCTGAAAAACCGCTGGATGAAAAACTTGAGCCATATCGTCTGAATGTGCCTCCAGAAAAGATTCATTCTCTTCTTTATTATGCTCAGCTCTACATTGGTGAAGGAGGGACTATGGCCACAGAATCTGCCATCCTGGGAACACCCTCAATTCATATTGAATCTGCTGCAGACGGACAGGCATCTGGCGAAATCTGTGGTAATTTCCATGAGCTCCGGGATAAATATGATTTGTTTTATTTCTATGCGACACAGGATGCAGCATTAAATAAAGCAATAGAAATTTTGGAAAATCCTCATTCGAA
>PLLR01000079.1 GCA_003141335.1 Methanoregula sp.
AATTAAGGGTGGCTATGGTTCAATAAAAACCGGATAGTCTGCCTTCCTCTCATTTTATTATGGACCGTTCCGGACAGTTCAGAATTACAAAGCAGGCAGGAATACCCGATAAAAGATTCAGTAAAAAATGGGGATGCATTTGCGGGGGGAATCGATCAGGGATTGCTCTGGCGCGCGAGGAATAGCTGCAGGCATACTTCAGATTCCCCTTGTCATGCACGAGTGAGCGGTTCGAACCGTTCGTCATACAGCAACTTCACCAGAACGGGTACACGAAGAAGGGTGAGGGAGGGAATACCAGGAGCCGGTGTGGGGGGGTGGGGCCGGGGTACTACATACCAATTACCGGTCTCCGGACAAAAAACACCCTGGAACACCCCGGATCAGCTTACCTGCACCTCTCCAATAATTTTCAATACATAATTATAGCAGAAAGTCTACGTACTCATTAACGTAAAGTGTATTCTCTCCGGCATATTGCCGCTGATTGAAGATATGAAAACGGGATTTACGGATTTATCAGAACAAAAAGAGTATCCATGGTAGCAAAGAAAACTCCTTCAACAAAAAATAAAAAAGATGCGGTACTTAATGCGCTGCGTGAATCCGGAAAAGCCTACCGTACCATTTTTGAACATACCGGCGTACCAACCATCATCATTGAGAAAGATTCGACCATTTCCCTTGCTAACAGCAAATTCGAGGATCTGAGTGGTTACCGTAGGAATGATATTGACGGAAAAAAGAAATGGATGGAGTTTGTCGCACCAGAAGATGTTGAAAAACTCACGAAATACTTTAACGAGACGATAAAAACCAAGGACGGCACCCCCAAACCCTATCCTTTTGATTTTGTTGATCGGAAAAAAGCGATCCATCGCATATCGCTCAACGCCAGCGTAATTCCCGGAACATCGAGAATCATCGCTTCCTTTGCAGAAATCAGTGATGAAAAACGGCTGGAAGATGTCTTCGAGCATGATTACCTGCAGATGTCAGGAGTCATCTACAATATTCCGGATGCCACGTTTGCGATCGACCGGAACGGGAGGGTAATTGCCTGGAACCGGGCAATCGAGGAGTTGACCGGGATTCCAGCCACAGACATCCTGGGAAAGGGCAGTTATGAATATGCTCTCCCCTTCTTCCGGGACCGCCGCCCGATGATCGTTGACCTGATCTTTGCATCTGACGTGAAAATTGAAGAGCAGGGATACACGGGAATACAGTGGACAGAAAATTCCCTGTCTGCAGAGACGCCTGTGACAGATTTACGGGGGCGCTCCCTGATCATAAGGGAAATTGCATCACCGATTTTTAACAAGTCCGGAGAACCTGCCGGTTCGATCGATTCAATTACCGATATCACCGTGCTGAGACAACGGGAGATTGCCCTGCAGGATTCCGAGTCACGATACAGGACCATCATTGAAAATACCGCATCGGCGATAGCAATCATCGAAGAGGATGCGACCCTCTCCTACATCAATCCCGAATTTGAAAAGATCATCGGGTATGTCAGGGTGGAAGTAGAAGGCAGGAAAAAATGGACGGATTTTGTTGCTCCCCCGGACCTGGAACGTATGCAGGAGTACGAGCATGAACGCAGGACTGACGTAGAGATGGTCCCGGCAAACTATGAATTCCAGTTCATCCGTTTCGATGGAGAGGCGCGCAACGGGTTCCTAACCATCACCCCAATCCCCGATACAGGTAAGATGGTCGTCTCGCTCATGGATATTACCGGTAAAATACAGGAAGAAGATGCACTCCGGAGAGCCAATAAAAAACTCAATTTTTTCAACAGCATTACCCGCCACGAGATACTTAACCATCTGACCGTAGTGAAGGGTTTTATTGAACTCTCAAAAGAACAGCTCCGCAACCCGGACTTCCTGCTCAGATCCTTTGACAAGGAGCTGGCAGCAGCAACCGCCATCCAGAACCTGATTATATTCACCCGGGATTACCAGAATATCGGGATACAACCTCCGGCATGGTACAATATCAGCAGTACGATCAAATCTGTGGCTGCCGGTATCCGGCTGGGATCTGTTACCCTGTCGGACGATACGGAAGGTGTGGAGATCTATGCCGATCACCTGCTTGAAAAAGTGTTTTTCCACCTGCTCGATAATGCGGTGAGGTATGGCGGGAAGATCAGGACAATCCGGTTCTTCTGCGAGGAGTCGTTTGAAGAACTGCACGTGATCTGCGAGGATGACGGCATCGGCATCCCTCCTGATGCAAAAGAGAAGATATTCAACCGCCAGTTTTTCCAGAATACCGGGCTTGACATGTACCTGTCACGGGAGATCGTGTCCATTACCGGTATGTCGATACGAGAAACCGGGACCTATGGCACGGGTGCACGTTTTGAAATCCGGGTGCCCAAAGGGGCGTACCGTTTCACCAGTTCCCATTAAAAAGGATGAGACCTGGAGATAAAACCCCGGCGCTTCCCTTCATTTACCCTTATTTTTTTACGATGAGTTTGTGCCCGGGCACATCAACCTTATAAGATTTGGGGCGCTCCAGTAAATCCAGCGCGTTGATCTTCATGTCGATCAGTTCGGAGTAATTGAACGAGTCATTCTTCTTTTCATCTTTTTCCATCCAGAAGACGACAATGCCGTTTTCCATCTTCTTGCTGCCAACAATATCGTGCATACAGTCCGATCAGTAACACCGGCATATGAAAGTATCGAATCAGGAGGAGAAGACAAAAAAAGAGGGAGGTGGTCATTAAAAGGGAGAGACCAAAAAAATGAAGGACGGGATATCGGGCAAGTATTTTCCTTCCCTATTATTATTCTATCAATACCCATTGTAGGTAGTACACCATGGAGGATCGCAGTGTGACAGAAGATGGATCAAAGTACCCGGAAAAAGAACAGGAAAAACCCGGACCTGGACTACCGCAAAAAAAGACTTTGATTGTCGCAGTCATTGCCATTGCATTATTCCTCATCGCGGTCATTGCAGTGTCTGTAATTATCCAGTCACCAGCGGGTAAGGGAACCGCCCAACCCGCGGACATAAAAGATTTCACCCTTCCTGAAAGGGGAGTATCTTCTGCTCAAACCACAAACGTCCCAAAAACTATCCGCCAGACCGGTACCCCGACAATCAGGGAAACGCCCACAATACAGGCAACAGCGGCAGTACCGGTAGATTTTATCCTCCAGACAGGAGTCCCGGCGAGCTGCGGGTTAACCTGCCGTCAGCTGGATGCAGCGATCACCAATTCCGGATATATGACAGCTCACCATGTATGTATCGCTGTGAGTATGCACAACAGCAGGAATGAAATCATCAGCCTGAACGGGGACTCCACCCTCAACCGGTGTGTTGGTGATATCGCAGGGGGACAAACAATAACCGAGCCTATCACCATTGATGCAGATTGTGGTGTGTTTGCATCCAAATGTATCGGGGAAACACTGGCATTACAAACCCTGGTACTATCCGATGAAAAAACAGTCCGGTTCCCGGATCAGATTATTTCTGTGTGATGTATCCGGCACGTGACGAAACAAAAAATCATTTAATGTAAAG
>PLLR01000093.1 GCA_003141335.1 Methanoregula sp.
AATCGTAAATATTAATGAAAGAGGACACTAACATGATCATTCAATGCTCAAAGTACATCGGGATATCTGTGGATATTGCGGTTGTTGTGTATCAGTCTGCCCGGAAGGCGCCCTTGAACTGATTGATGCATACCTCTGCGTAGAGAAGAGTTGCACGAGCTGCGGGATCTGTGCAAAAGTATGCCCCCTGGGTGCCCTGGAGGTCGTGGATGAAAAATAAGTATGATGTTCTGGTCATCGGTGGAGGTCCGGCAGGGGCAATCGCTGCAAAAACAGCAGTAGAGAAGGGACTCTCTGCTTGTCTTGTCGAAAAGCGCCCCGCAATAGGGACCCCCGTACGTTGTGCCGAGGGAATCGGGAAGGAAGCCCTTCACGAGTTCATCGATCCCGATCCCTGTTGGATCTCGGCTGAGATGACCGGTGCGAGCATTGTCGCTCCTGATGGGTTTTTGATGAAACTAGAATCTGAGCTCGCGGGTAATAAGGTCGGCTATATTCTCGACCGAAAATTCTTCGACCGTGAGCTTGTCTGGAAGGCGGCAGAGGCCGGGGCAGATGTTGCAGTTAAGACCCGTGCATCATCGCCTATTATCGAGAAAGGATTTGTCAAAGGGGCAAAGATTGAGTGCTGTGGACAAGTAACGAACGTTACTGCCGATGTAGTCATTGCTGCCGATGGTGTTGAATCAAAATTCTCCCGGTGGTGTGGTATTGATACTACAGTACCCGTCAGTGAGATCATGAGTTCTGTCCAGTATGTTATGACAGATATCGACATCGATGCGCATTCGACCGTCTTTTATCTGGGCAACGAAGTTGCACCAGAAGGGTATCTCTGGGTTTTTCCGAAAGGCAAGCGATCCGCAAATGTCGGGGTAGGAATTTCCGGCAAAAAGAGCGGGGAAGGACACCGTGCAAAGGACTACCTTGACAGGTTTGTGAAAAAGACATTCCCGCAGGGAAAACAGATCGAATATATTGCCGGTGGAGTGTCTGTCTGCCGCCCTCTGGATTGTACTGTAGCAGATGGTCTGATAATTGCCGGTGATGCAGCCCGGGTCGTGGATCCTCTCACCGGAGGCGGGATTTATAACAGCATGTATACCGGAAGACTTGCCGCTGATGTTGCGGCTGAATGTATCGGGAAGGGCGATGTTTCGAAAACTGCACTCATGGTGTATGACAAAACCTGGCGGGCATCAAAGATGGGCAAAGCCATCGAACGTAATTACCACATCAAGGAATACTTAATCAAACAACCCGATGCAAAACTTAATGAGATAATCCACTCCGTTTCAAAACTGAATCTTAAGGAATTCACCACACTATCCTTAATAAAAGAAATTATGATGGTGAACCCCAAACTGATGCTCGAGCTGGGCGCGCTCGCAGTATCAATCCGCTGATTTTTTGAGTTGTTTATTGAGGAGTCGCAGGCAGTCATCTTCTGCTTCTTTTTTTGTAAAGACCGTGAAAATATCATTCGGCTGAATTTTGACATTACCGCTTGGAATGATCAGTTCACCTCCGGATCTGCGGATTGCAATGAATACGAAGTCTTTTACCTTGAGTTCATGGATTTCATGCCCGACAATGGGTGCACCCTGCTCGGCAACTATTTCAAAGATAGTCCCTCCGGGAATTGAGGCGAGCTGCTGGAGCTGGGGGTTCTGGGTCCAATAGTAGAGCCGTGATGCAACGAGCTCGTCAGGATTCTCGCTGATCCTGACGCCGACTTCTTTAAAAAAATCTGAGTGTGATGACTGGTTTACGATCGAAACGACGTTTTGAACGCGGAACTTTTTTGCAAGCCAGCAGGTCATAAGGTTGACCGAATCATCACTCGTAGTGGCAATCAGGGCATCCGCCCGTTCAATCCCGGCCTCCTCAAGTGTTGTCTTGTCAGTCGCATTGCCAGTTACTGCCAGTACATCATAGTGCTCGAGAACATCGCTGCACCGGGCCTCCTCCTGATCGATGACAACAACATTGTTTGCGTGTTCAACTGCCTGTTTTGTCAGGTTCCTCCCAATTCCCCCGAGCCCCACGATAATAATATACATGACTACCGGTTACCATCATCGGCATTGAAATAATTTGCGCATTAATCAATCCATGTGATTTGCGGAGTGGATGAGGCTGGAAAGGGATCCGTGCTGGGACCGATGGTGGTTGCGGCGGTAGGAGTATCCTCTGAAGATATCCTCGCGGATCTCGGGGTCAAGGACTCAAAAGTGCTTTCAGCAAAAGAGCGTGAGCGCCTGTATATAATACTTCGGAAAAAATGCCGGGTGGCAACCGTTAAGCTTGACGCGCAGGAAATTGACATTGTGCGGCAAGACATGACCCTCAACGAGGCCGTTGCCCGGGCACATGCACAGGTCATTGACAAACTTTCACCCACTCTGGCCTATGTGGATGCCTGCGATGTGAACACGTTCCGGTATGCAGAGATGGTGAAAAACCACCTTGAACTGCCCTGCGAGATTGTATCCGAGCACCATGCGGATGAGAAATTCCCGGTTGTGTCTGCTGCAAGCATCATCGCAAAGGTTACCCGTGACCGGGTGATTGCCACGCTGGCAAAAAAATATGGCAAGATCGGCAGCGGATATCCTTCGGATCCGGTCACCATCCAGTTCCTGAATTCCTATATTGACGAGCACCGCGTCCCACCTCCCATTGCCCGGAAGAGCTGGAAGACTGTCAGCGCGATCCTTGCAAAAAAGACACAGAGCAGCTTGGGAGATTTTTAACGGATTTTTTTAATCAGCGCCATATTTGCCCCGGGTGAATACTTTATCAGCCCTGCAATGCCATAGTACTGGAATGGACTGGCTCCTCATTCTCCTTCTTCTGGTTGCCGCCTACGCAGCGATAGCGTACTATATCCACTCCAGGAAACTCTGGGAGGATCATATCGCCTTCTATGGTCCGATTATGGCAATCAAAACGGACCGGATTGGGTTTTTTGACAAATTTGCCGCATTCCGCACGTTCTTTCGGCTCTACGGGACAGCTGGGGTCATAGCCGTCATAATCGTTTCGGTCTTCATCACTTTGATGCTCTTTATTTCTGTCCGCTACACGCTGCTCGTCCAGCCGGAACCTACCGGGATCTACAAGCCGCAGAATATCCTGCTCCTCCCTGGTATCAATGAATATGTTCCATCCACCCTTGCGGTCTGGCTTGCGTTTATCATCACCATTGCCATTCATGAGTTCGGGCACGCGATTCTCTGCCGTGTTGAGAATATCAAAGTAAAGACCATGGGGGCGCTCATTGCAGTCATCCCCATCGGATTTTTTGTTGAGCCCGATGAAGAAGAACTTGACAGGACCAAAGGAATGGCCAAGGTCCGCATGTTCGGGGCGGGGATTACCAACAACCTTGTTGTGGGATTTTCCTGTTTTGTCCTGCTCATTCTCTGCATGGGGCTGGTAATTCCTATCAGCCAGCCGATTATCCACGGTGTTTACAAGGACTATCCCGCTGCCAGTGCTGGTATTCCTCCCGGATCGTTTATTAAGGGAATTTCCACCCTTACTACCAATCAAACAGGGCCAATAACAACAACACCCCTGCCGGGGGATCTAAATGATACACGAATAGCTGATTATAGTTTGAACATATCCAAGGAATCTGAACGATATTATCTCGGAATTTCAAACCCGTCTCAAGCATATAATCAGACGATTGATTTATACCTGCATCAGAAATATTCCAAAAAATTGTATGGAATTATACCTGCAAATCTTTCGATAAGTACCTCGTCACAACTCCATGATACACCGTATACCCCGGAATCAGGAATACCTGGGGCAGATACATATACCGATGTCCGGATTAACTATCTGACAGTTTCGACCAGACAGGATATCTCTACATTTTTAAATACCACAAAGCCTGGGGATTCTATCACTCTTATTATCGAAAAAGACGGTACAATAAAACCCTATAATCTCACACTCACCCAATGGCCAGATGATATTTCTGGAATGGCGAGTGGATTCATGGGTGTTGAGTACTATGACGGCGCAGCAGTCTTGTCAGTGATTCAGGGAATGTTATCTCCGATAGGATTTTTCCAGTTCCTGATCGT
>PLLR01000047.1 GCA_003141335.1 Methanoregula sp.
AACAGGGATGATGAATCGATACCCCGGGCGGCAAACGCTTCCCGGATCTCGGCTTCGTAATCACCATTTTTGATCGTTCCTGTTTCACCGTAATTTACTACGAGAAACCGGTCGACCAGCCGGTCAACTTCGGGCTTGACATACCCTAAGAGGGGTCGTACATACGAACACCCGGTCCGGTTTCCCAGGCTCTGCACTTCCGCCCGCGAAAGCATTGGCACACGGTCATTAAACCGGGTGCCATCTCCGACCACAGGGTATTCTGAAGACAGGGTTTCAACGGCAATCTGGTGTACTGTATTGATCGCATCGTTTGGATACCCGCACATTTTCACCAGATCCACCATATCGTCCAGCAATCCTTTTTTAAACACTCGTTTTATTAAGGGAAACCCCAGCGCTTGTGCCGCAGCATCCACCGACGGGACCTGGCGGGACGGGTCGAACACAAACACGTTGAGTTCAACCTCGTAATACGTACCCAGCATTATTGCTGCAAGGGAACTGTCCTTTCCGCCGCTGTAAAGCACTCCTGCTTTCATTACCTTCGCGTGATCGAATAATCACGTTTCGCGGGTGCAAGCTGCCTGAGCAGGTCCTTGAACTGCGAATCCGTGATCTTGTTCTTGAGACGCCCGCTCTGGGCGAGCTGAACGAGCTGCTGCTCAACGGCACCGGCAAAATCCGGTTTCGTCAGCTTGATGGTGTTCAGGCGTTCCCGGGCATCAGGCTCGAGAATCGACATGAGTACCATCTGCATCTGAGACTTAGCCCGCTGCTGGCGTTCGAGCTCGTCCTGCGTTGCCTGCTGATCGCCAGCCTGCTGCTGCAGCTGTGCCATCCTTCGCTTGCGGAGTTCACTAAGCTCGTCGTCTCCCATGGGGTTACCTCACTTCGGTACTTCGGACTTTTCCGACTTCTTACCTTCGGCTTTCTTTGCCGCCGGTTTCTTCTCGCCTTTCTCGACCTTTGCACCCTCAGTTTTCTCGCCCTTCTCCTTCTTTGAGTCGGACTTCTTGCCCTCACCCTTCTTAGGCTCGGGTTGAGCTACTGCCTTTACCCGCTTAGGCACCGGTGCCGGGGGATTGATCTTAACTTCGTGTGCCATGTTGTCAAGAAATGCCATTCCGGCCGGGGATACTTTACGGCCGGTCTTGTCATGGACGATAAGCCCTGCAATCTCCAGCTGCTGGAGGGATTTTCTCAGGATGGATCCACTACCTTTCCTGAACGCATTAGGTTTTGAACCACGGTTCTTTTTCCCTCCATAAAAACTTCGCATCCTCTGGACGCCCAACGGGCCGTCAACATAGACACGTCTCAACACTGCCGCTACCCGGATAAACCACCAGTCCGGGTCTTCGGGCGGCATTTCTTTATGTGCGCCGGTCTTTACAAAGGAAGCCCATGCCGGCGGAGTTATTTCCTTCCGTTTCTTGAGCTCCTCTGCGACCTTCCTGATAAGGTGGTCAGCCGAGGCATCGTATACTGTTGTCATCTAGGGACCTCACTGTAGAATTTTTTACTAACAGTCTTTACATATTTGTGGATAAGGTTTTTATATATTTCTAGCAGCAGCACTCCGCTATTGGCCGAATAAAAAAAGGCTGGTTATTTTTTGCTTACTTTCTTTTTTTCTTCCAGCACCATGGTCCTTCCCCGCACCTCAACGAGCGTCGCACGTGCCTGCAGTGCAACAGTTTCCGGATCGATTTGGGTATTCTGGAGCCATTTTACCTTGATCATACCGCGTTTCTTGAGTTGTTCCACAATCTCATCGATCATGGTTTCGGTACAGCCCTGCTTACCGATCCATACGGTCGGTTTGAGGTCCTGCATCGATCGGTCAGGTTGATTGGACATAGGGTCTCACCACACGGAATCGTGTCTTTTTATTACAGGAGTGACAGGTGACCACCACATTGCCCCGGTGGACCCGCACCCGCATGTTCTTTCCCGGTGCGAGGAATGAGTAACAGTGATGGCAGTACTGGCGACGGAACACCCGATCGATCCGGATCCTCTGGCGCATCGCAATCCTGCGTGCGATCTCCACATAGCGGTTACTCCGTTCAGGATGTGCACAAAACGCCAGCCGCGCCTGATCAAACAGTACCTCAATACGCTCCCGGGCAATCTTTTTTGTTGCAGGGTTGCGGGATCTTTCCTTCATGGATTCGTTACTTTGCTCCCGGTTGTGCTAAACTCTCAGCGTCAAGGATAAAAAAAGGAACGGTGAGATCACTATTCCTGCGGATAAAAATATCCTGTGACATTAAAAAAGATCAGCGGATCCTGACCTTTCTTCCCACAATTTCCAGCCGGTCTTCACAGAACAGTTTTATTGCTTCAGGATAACACTCGTGCTCGTGATGTAAGATTCGTTCGGCAAGCGATTCCTCATCATCACCTTCCAGCACCCTGACGCAGTGCTGGAGGATGATGGGCCCGCCATCGAGGCTTTCATCAACGAAGTGCACCGTGCAGCCTGATACTTTTACACCATAATTTATCGCCTGTCGCTGTGCATGCAGCCCGGTGAAACCGGGCAGGAGTGCCGGGTGAATGTTTACCATTTTCCCGGGAAATGCGCGGACGATGCCTGCACTAACGATGCGCATGTATCCTGCGAGGACGAAGAGATCCGCATTGACCTGCTGCATTGCTGACAGGAGGGCACGTTCATACATCTCGCGTGAGGGAAATGATGCATAATCGATGACCGTTACCGGGATCTTTACCTTTTTTGCCCGTTCGATTGCATAGGCCTTCGGATTATCAGTAATAAGAGCCGCACAGGTTGCCGGAATTTTTCCGTCCTGTATGGCATCGATCACTGCCTGAAAGTTCGAACCCCTGCCCGATGCCAGTACTGCGATCTTCTTTTTCATCGTGTCCTTCTTTGTGGATGCGGATAAATCTGAAACGTTCCTAACGATTATCATTCGCGGCCAGAGGATGAATGATAACCTTCACTTTCACGATCCGCCGACCGTGCATCTGCATTACAACCAGCGTGATCCTGCCTTCATTAATTTCTGCTTTTTCCCCGGGGTGCAGGGGGATATGCCCCAGCCGGTCGATGATAAGACCGCCAATAGTCTCGTACGATTCGTCAACAGGAAGATCGATCTCCATACGCTCGTTGATGTCCTCTACCCACATCTGGGCATCGACCACAAAGACACCCTCGGAAATATTCTGGACTTCAGGTTCCTCCTTATCATACTCGTCCATGATATCGCCGACAAGTTCCTCAAGGATATCCTCGACGGTCACGATCCCGACAAAGCTGCTGTATTCATCGAGGACAATCGCTATCTGCACCCGGTTCACCTGGAGTTCTTTTAACAGGTCATCGATCTTTTTTGTTTCCGGGATAACCATGGGGTCATACATGACCTCTTTTATCGTTGATTCTTTCCGGTGCGAGACCATCGCGGAGAAGACATCCTTTACATTCAGTATCCCGGTGATGTTATCGATCTGATCGTGATAGACAGGGATCCGTGAAAACCCGGTCTCCTTGAAGATCCGAATCGCTTCTTCAAAGCTTACGGTATCTTCCATGAGTATGACATCAACTCTTGGTGTCATGATCTCGCGGGCGGTGGTGTCAGCAAACTCGAGCACCGAGTAGAGCATATCCTGCTCTCCCTGTTCGATGGTGCCATCCTCCTTGCCGACATCAATCCATTCCTTGATCTCCTCTTCGGTCACGAACGATTCAATAGTGTCTTTGCCAATACCAAGCTTCGGGCTCACCCGCTCGACCAGCCAGATCAGGGGAGAGCAAATACGGGAGAGGAACAGGATGACGGGTGCAACGGTGAGTGCAAACGAATCAGATGCCCGGGCGGCATAAATCTTGGGCCCGATCTCGCCAAAGACCAGCAGAATAATTACGACGAATCCGGTCGCGATCCCAACACCGATATCGCCAAACATCTGGATCGCAAAAGCAGTCGCAATTGACGCAGCAGCGATGTTGACAAAGGTATTCCCGATGAGGATTGTGATGAGCAGGTGCTCAGGGGACTCTTTTAACGCTGCCACCGCTTGTGATCCCGGCCTGCCCTCATTGACAAGTGTCCTTGCTTTTGCCCGTGTGATAGAGATAAGAGCGACTTCCGAGCTGGAGAAAAACGCTGAAAGAAGGATACAAATGACAAAAAGCAGGATTTCAACAGCATCCTGGATCATCGCATTTCACGCTGTGCTGGTGCACGCAGATTATTGTGGATCATAAATAAAAATACACTATCTTTATTCGGGAGGGAATTAAATAAAACCAGCGCCCTGTTCCATGCATTCCTGCATAAAGGCGCAATCCCGCGCAAGCAGTGCGATCTTTTCGTTATACGACAGGGGGCGCCCAAGGTTCAGATCCTCGATCTCGAGAGTAAGACTGCCATTGTAGTGGTGATCTTTTAAGGATTCCATCACCGTTGCCATGGAGACATGCCGTTCAAGGGGGAAATGTGCCTTACCCTGATCAAACCGGCTGATGTGCACGTTCACGAGCCGGTCGTGACATAGTTCAATATACCGGATCGCCTCGTTATCGGATTTTGCCATCGCATGCGCCACATCGAGTGTGAAGAACAGCCATGGTTCTTCATCCAGAAGCATGCGCATGCGTTCAGGTGTGCAGAGCAGTGAATTAACAATCGGTTCCATATTCTCCATGCCGATTTTCAGGGGGTTCCCTTTCGCTGCATCACGGAGCACGGAAACATAGTGATCGAACCGGGCGTAGTCCGCATTACTGGGCGGGCGTTTTGCTGTCCGCCTGCCCGGATGCACCGTCAGGACGTGGGCACCCAGCTGCCCGGCAATCGCGGTGGACCGGATTGCGTATTCAACAGATACCTGAGCCACTTCCGGGTTGATGGAGCAGGGATTCAGGTCAAGAATCGGGGAATGAACTGTCAGCGTTGCGATCCCGGGATACTCATCCCTGCAGGAGATCACCTCATCCACGGGCAGGTCACGAAGCCAGAAATGCGGGGTCTCCAGCCAGAACTCCATCGCGTTTAAGCCGGAGCGGGACACAAACGAGAAGATCTCGTTGATCGTGTATTCATGAAAGAACATGCTCGCGACGGAAAACGATACCATGGTAGTACTATTTGATATGCGGTTTTAGCCTAATAATTGTTGATGGACTGGTTCAACCACCCTGATGTCGCTGCCGTTGTTGATACGGCACCATTACGGGTTTCCGAGCTATCAGCGATTATAGAAGGACTCCTTGACAATCCCCTCCTGCAGGATATCCGGGTAACGGGAGAAGTGACCAACTATACCCACCATGCACGGGGGCACCGTTACTTCTCGCTCTCTGAAAAAGGCAGCGGGAACACTGCAGCGGTGATAAAATGCGTTATGTGGCGAGCTGACGGGGATCGCCTCACGTTTGAGCCCACAGAAGGCATGGAAGTGATCGTTTCAGGAACGATCCGTCTGTATGCACCGCACGGGGCATACCAGCTGCAGGTAAAAGAGATGAAAAAGGGCGGGATTGGCGAGAAGTACCTGCTTGTTGAGCAGTGGAAAAAGGAACTGGCCATTGAGGGGTGTTTTGCTTCAGAACGGAAACGCTGCCTCCCCTCATTTCCGGCAAAAGTCGGCGTGGTCACTTCAGAGACCGGCGCAGTCATTCATGATATCAGGACGGTTATAAGCAGGCGCTATCCTTTGGAAATCATTATCTCACCGACTGCCGTACAGGGCGAGGATGCCCACCGCGGGATTGCCCGTGCCATCCGGCGTCTCAGTGGCCTGGTGGACGTGGTCATTGTTGCCCGGGGCGGGGGAAGTTTTGAGGATCTTTTTCCCTTCAACCACCCGGATGTCGTTCGGGCAATCTCCTCATGTCCGGTACCGGTGGTCAGTGCGATCGGGCATGAAGTGGACGTGACGCTGAGCGATCTCGCTGCAGATCTGCGGGCTCCGACACCCTCCGCTGCCGCAGAGCTTGTGGTACCTGATCGCAGGGTGCTGATAGCCCGGTTAAAGGAACTCAAATCCCAGATGAGCGCTGCTTTGCAGGGACGGGTTGCATGGGCAATGGAGGAGATTTCTGAGCTGCGGGACCGGCTTCGCCCGCAGCGGTTCTTACGGAAACTCGAAGAGAGAAAACAAGACACCGCAGATCTTTCAGACCGGCTCGAACGGGCTTTTTCGAACCGTCTCGAACGCGAACACCTCCTCCTTTGTGAGATGAAAACGGCACTGGACAGCAGAAGCCCTCTTGCAGTCCTTGCGCGGGGCTACTGTGTTGCAGAGAAGAATGGTGCGGTCGTGAAACGTGCGGACACCATAGTGCAGGGAGATCACATGAAAATCAGGTTTTATGATGGCAGCAGCCAGGTAATCGTGGAGCGTGTGGATTATGAAAGAGACCTATGAAACAAAGATTGAACAGTTACGGCAGATCATTGAAAAAATTGAAGATGGTAATACCGGGCTTGATGAGAGCATGAAACTGTATGAACAGGGTGCTGTGCTGGTGAAACAGTGCGAGATTATGCTCACCGACGCGGAATTAAAAATTACCACGCTCAGCCGGGACGCATAGCGGTCAGGGTAACGATCATCTCTTTTCCCGCAACAAGGTTTGCGACGAGTGCTTTTGGCAGGGTCGCCGCCCCATGGTCGGTCATAATGCCGATGGTCCTTCCGCAGATAAAGGAACTCCGTCGCCAGACCATGTCGGTCGGATGATCGAGGGTGAATTGGGAGGAGCCCCGGGATTTTACTTCAAACATTACGTCTTCAGATGAGAGTCTGGTTATCAGAACGGCATCATCGTCGGTGAGAACTCCTTTGAACGCTGCCGAAAGCCCGGCACAGCTTTTGTCAGCCGCTATACCGATGACGCAGTTTCCTTTTTTTGTCAGGTGAACCTCCCTGGTCACCTCAAATGTTGTCGGGTGGGTGCCAAAAACGAGCGGGTGCCCCCGGCAATGAATAATCTCCTGAGCCTCCATGTTTATCATGTAAGGGTTGCCATTCATATTCAATGTTTATAACCGTCAACTGCCCTGAGTGCAACGAGGAAACCGAACACGACGTGATCACCGAATCCCGCGATCTGCTCGTCCGCTGCACCACCTGCGGTCACCACCAGCGCATAAAAAAGGAGTCAGAACCCCAGTCAATTCTGGTTAAAACGATTGTCTCTAAAGAGGGGACATCGCTGGTCTGCGGGATTGAACTTGGAAAAGATGACGAATGCAGTGTAGGTGATCATCTTGTGGCGGAGTGCGGGGATGACGCGTTCGGCGTTGAGGTATCTTCAATTGAATGCGGAGAAAAACGGGTAGACCGGGCAAAGACACCCGCCATTACAACACTGTGGACCCGGACAATCGAACAGGTTGTCGTGAAGATCTCCATCCATGACGGCAGAAAAACGGCACCGGTCTACATGGAATGCGATGGGGAGCAGCCGTTTGTCGTAGGTGAAATGTATGTTGCATCAGGCAAGAGATTCAAAGTCTCTCACCTCAAACTGCGTGACGGACCTCTGATGAGAAAAGAGGGTTGGAAAACCGTTGCCCACCGGATCAAGCGTATCTACGGTTGCCGGTTATAGATATTTTTTTTAGTGTTTCCCGGTTTTAGTGCTTCCTCGAATTGTTCTTTATGAACAACTCCTTCGATCCGCTCAAAACGGTTCGATGAACAAAAATCTCCGCATGGATACAACAGGCCTCACCCGCTCCCAGCAGAACGAACCATCGATTATATAAAAAAAGATATTATAAATGGTTTGTTCAGGTTTTTTATTGTTTGTTGATAGAAACAACACTGACTTCAACCACAGGATAGCTGAGATCAACCACAACGCCTTCAGAGGACTTGTTGGTAACTTCACCTATTCGCAGATAGGTGTTTGGCGTGGTACTGTTCGTGACCTTTTCGGAGTTATCCGATACGCCCATAAAGAAATTATCTCCGATACTGACATCGGTCAGGTTGATCTTGCTGAGCGCGAGTTGTTCTACGGACAATTCATTAGTCATTGAGACGGCTGAAAAAATTGGAATCCGTTTCTGCTCGTTGACCTTCATGCCGATAATCCCGGAACTGATTGCATTGTATTCCGAAGAAAAGATCGCAAGCTGCTGAACACTCGATCCGGTTGAAGCATATCCCTGGACCGCATAAATGGGTTTTTCCATTGTCTGGTTCGAGATGATGGTAAGCTGCTTTGACCCAAAAATATCCTGACCCTGGGCCACGGCCTGGTTGTACGTGGTTTGTTCCGAAGTTATAACGGGTTTTCCTGCAGCATCGAAGACCGTGTAGTCAATTACAACCGTATCGCCCGGTTTTACTACACTGAACATGGTTAACCAACCAGAACCCATGCCGGAAATTATCATAAGCACGACAAAAAGTACGCAGGCACCCACGATAAGTACCTTGTTCACCGTTTTCATCGCTGCTTCTTTTTTTTTCTTTTCACCCATACTTTTTTATTCCTCCTTACTACATCATTGTCCAATCGTCATAAACTATTCCGCTTCTTTCCGGTATAATAAGGTACTGATAACTTAACGGGACTCCGGCATTTTTAAAAAGGTGTGATAACTGGCGGGACTTTTCAAAATTTTTTACCACATTTCTATCAGTTTTGTGACAATTATTACAAGAGCAATTAAAAACGGTGTACTGGAAGTCAGGTTCAACAAGACAAAAATTTCCCCAAAATCTCGTAGAGAGAGAGAATAATCCTTTTTTCTCCCCTGCTTTTTTCTCCGATGACTTTTAGTACTCTTTTCGCTAAAAGCTGTAGTGATGGATAAAAAAAAGGTCAAGGACTATATGACCTATGATGTCATCAGCATTGATATCCACAGTACGGTTAAAGACGTTATCGAAAAAATACAAAAGACTCATCATGATGGGTTCCCGGTGGTTGATGGCGATGAGGTGGTAGGTTATATCTCAGCCAGAGATCTTCTCTTTGTCCAGATGACAACTCCTGTTAGTGAGGTGGTATCCAAAAATCTGATCGTTGCTGACCCCGAGATGGATATCAACGATGCTGCACGAGTGATCTTCCGAAGCGGAATCCAGAAACTTCCGGTCGTTGATGAGAAAAACCACCTGCTGGGTATCATCTCCAATTCCGATGTGATTCGCTCCCAGATTGAGCACGTTTCACCCGAAAAGGTCTTCAATTTTATAACTACGTTAAAAAAGCTCTACGGTGTCGATCCCACATTGGATCGCGGGACGGTACCGGTCAGAGATCTTCTACCCACCCAGTCAAAGATCTATGAGGATGAACTGGAAGGGCGCATATACGAGATCAAAAAAGGACTTGCTGAACCAATTATTGTCGTAAAACGCCCGGGAAGAATCATCCTTGTAGACGGGCATCACCGTGCCATAGCGGCAAAACATCTTGGAATCACAGCACTCGATGCATATATTATCGAAATAAAAGAAGATATTGAACTGGGCATGGAGCGGACCGCACATGCGATGAACTTAAAAACACTGGATGATGTCCAGGTGCTCGATTACGCCCGCCATCCACTCGTTGCGATAACTCATCGACTGGTTAAAAGAGTCTGATATCCTTTTTCTCGAAGTCAAAAATTGTATCTTTCATCTTTTCAGGGTCATATCAAATGGTGATCATTCTACCGGGGTAAAAGGAGTCAGGAACCCTCATAATGAAGGTCATACTTTTCATTCAATACATGCTCTTTTACCACAATTCCATCCGTCACTACAACTTCGGGCCAGAGACGGGTCTTGGAATGAACGACAACCCGATCACGCAGGACAACACGGGGCCCTATCACCGTATCGTTTTCGATACTACAGTGTTCACCAATATGCGTGTCGTTGTCCATTATACATCCCGAGATGGTGCTGTTCGCCCCAACAACGACCCGGTTGTAGAGAGAAGAGGAGAATACTTTCACATTATTCCTGAGAATACATTTGTCACCAATGCTCGTATATGGCCCAATCAGCACGTTGTCACCGATCGTTGTTCCCGGGCCAATTGCCACAGGACCGATGACCTTGGTGTTCCTACCCAGCGTAATCGAATCACCCAGCTGGACCGGACCATGGATCTGCGCCCCGTGCATAGACAGGTTCCCAATAATGTCAGTAAATGCAATTTCCTGCAGCTTCCAGCGCTCGGCCTGGCGGAGGGAGTGCGGGCTACCCACATCGGTCCAGTTACCCCGTGCAAGCCAGCCCTTCAACACGTACTTTTCCTCCATCATTTTGGGGAAGAGGTCGCGGGCAAAATCATATTTTGTTCCGGGGGGGATATGGTCAAAAATTTCCGGGCTGCAGACATACATCCCGGTACTTGCAAGGTTGGAGAAGATCTCCCCGGGCGCCGGCTTTTCCTTGAAACGTTTAATTTCGTAACTGACATCGATTTCAGCAATACCATACTCACCGGGATCATCTATGGATATCAGGCCGATTGTCATAGTGGCCTTCTCTTTCTGATGCGTGCGGTAAAACTCAAGAACATTCAAATCGGTAACATGGTCTCCACCGACTACCAAAAAATCCTGCCCGTCGAGATATTGCTGGGCGTTTTTCACACTACCAGCGGTTCCAAGCTTGGTTTTCTCATGAACGTAGGTGATCTCGACTCCAAACAGTGAACCATCGCCGAGTGCTTCCTCAATAGAATTACCCATATAACCTAACGTGAGCACAACTTCCCGAAAGCCCATATTCGAAAGGTGTGAGACCAGATGCTGGATTGAGGGACGGTTGACAATAGGAATACAGGGTTTTGGCCGTTCGAATGTGAGCGGACGGAGCCGGGTCCCCTCTCCCCCGCACATTATGCATACCTTCATAGCACAAATTTGGTGCTGAATCATTTTAAGTATAGTACTGAACGCAGATTTTTTCTGGTCAGTTGCAAAAAAACGTGTATGAGACTGGTCAGTTCAGGATACTGCTGTGGTCAATGGAAGGGAAAGACGCATAATGATCCAGAAGGGTAGCTCTCTTGGTTTGTAATTTTTTGGCTCATCGTCATTTCGTGTGGGTTAGATATGGTATTAATTTCGTTCTTGATATTTCCCCCCCCTGATGGGGTCGCTCGGCCGCCTCGTTTTGGGCCTCGCTGGGCAAGGTAGCTTTTTTTAAGAATCACGCTCATAAAAAACTGCACTCGAATCGCTGTGGGGGCATCCGTTTTTGGGGCGGCGACGTTCATCGTATTCGGGGGTATGGGGGCATCAGCCCCCATCTTTGTAATCCACTCAATACATGCGTTACCCACTAAAAAACTGCGATGAGCCCATATTTTTAACCATCATTCACGGGTATTATATCCAAGCAGACAAAAAATTACAGCAGGAGATGCAGTTTTGTATGGCTGAAGACGAGTACCGGATCCTGCCGGCAGTAAAAGGGAGGGTGCAGTGCCTTCATGAGAAGAAAGAGCCTGTGGAGAACTGCGGGTTCTGCGTGCACTGCCGGGAGTTCGGCACAGGAGCTGGATTTGTGAAATCCCCGTCGCTTGCCTACTGCACGAAATGCCGGGTGACCGAACGGGTCGATCTCACCAAAGTAACTGCCGTAAAATGCGCCGACCACCAGGGCGGGGGCTTCCATAGCATTACAAATATTATCAGCTGAACTTTTTTTTATTTCCGGAAGAAACCAGAACGGATTATGGTTCACGAGATCAATAATGCCGCAATCGCGTCCATATCGACATGTTCTTCGAAAAGATCTGCCAGCATGTCATAGGGATCGGACTCACATGCCGATATCGGTGTAAAGGGTAATTCTTTTCTCGCATACAGGTAAGAGAGCAGGGCATTTGCAGCTGATGGATTTAAAAACAATCCATGCAGGTAGGTACCAAAGACCAGACCATCGTCACTCACCCTGCCATCACCTTCAAGGGCTTCACGATTCCTTCCTGCTTCGGTTATTCCCATATGGATCTCGTAGCCGGTGACCTCCCCCATTGCTGAAAGGATGGGGGGAATAAAACTGGCAGTCCGCCTGACCTGGAACGTGTTTTTTTCATAAGATGCAAACCTGGTGACACAATCAAGCAATCCCAGCCCCTCGTAGGTACCGGCACCCGACTCAAACCCGGAATCAACGAGTGTTTTTCCGAGCATCTGATATCCCCCGCAGATCCCTATAATCGGTATACCGCGTTCTCTTGCCAGGTGTATTTCATGATCTGTGCCTGTCCGGACCAGCGCTTTGAGATCGTCAATAGTGTTCTTAGTCCCGGGAAGGATAACGCAGTCATACCTGTCAAGGGATGCACCAGGGGATACATATTCTACGGCAGCATGCTGTTCGAGCAGCTCAAAATCCGTGAAATTGGAAATTTTAGGAAGCCTGATTATCGCAATCCTGACTTCCGTATGTTTTGTTTTTTTATCTCCAATCGAAAGTGAATCCTCACTGGGCAGCGGGATATTGAACCAGGGGACAACTCCCAATACCGGGACACCGGTGAGTTCTTCAATTTTTTTTACACCCGGTGCAAAAATCGTGGGATCTCCACGGAACTTGTTGATGATGATCCCTTTCACAAGCGGTCGGATATCATCAGGCAGAAGTTCTAGCGTCCCATAGATCTGGGCAAACACCCCGCCCCGTTCAATATCAGCTACAAGGATCATCGGTATGCGAAGGGTTTTTGCGAGTTGGGTATTTGCTATGTCCCGGTCATAGAGGTTCAGTTCCGCAGCACCCCCTGCACCTTCCACAACAACCTGACCGTACTTTGACTCCAGCCGTTTAAATGATTCCAGCGCCTTTTTAAGAAGTTCCGGCGTTTCCTTATAATAATCTATAATGGGGATATCTTTGTACGGATGCCCATGCAGCACCACCTGAGAAATACAATCTCCTTTTGGTTTGAGGAGTATGGGGTTCATATCGGTATCCGGGATAACTTTGGCAGCAATGGCCTGCATTGCCTGTGCCATCCCAATCTCTCCTCCATCACCGGTAACGTAGGAGTTCAGGCTCATGTTCTGGGACTTGAAGGGTGCAATTCTTATCCCGCGTCGGACCAGGCAGCGACAGATTGCCGCAACGGTTACGCTCTTGCCAACATGGGATGCTGAACCCACTACAAACAGGGACATACCAGTACTAATCAGTGGTTTTTCGGATCATAAAAAACAGCATCTCATATTTACCGCGGGATCAGGGGATGTCTCCCCATAAATTCCCTTGTTTAGACAAAATGCACCATAATTTCTTCAGGCAATGCCAAGTAATAAATAACCAGAAACGTAAAAATACATGTAATGATTGGTGGGATTTGCCCGACGTGTGGACTACCTAATGAACTTTGTATATGTGAGGAGGTAGCAAAGGAACAGCAGAGGATCAATGTCAAGGTAAACAAACGCCGTTACGGAAAAGAAGTGACGGTGATCGAAGGACTTGATCCAACTGATATCGATCTTGAAGATCTTTCAAAATATATGAAAGGTAAACTCGCTTGTGGCGGTACCGTAAAAGGCAACTCGATTGAGTTACAGGGTAATCACCGTGACAGGGTCAAGGAACTGCTTTCGCTGAAAGGTTACAGCACGGAAAATATTTCCTGAATTTTTTTTAATTTTTTTTTTGAATTTCACTGTTATTACGGGAACGTTTTCGTATTAAGGGATTTTTGTGCAGGAAAATTCTCTCTCCCCTATAATAAAAAAGGATATAGTACCATTTTAGCTACCAACCCGTAAAGGAAATTACGAGGAAAAAATGGGAAAAATATCATGCCCGGAATGCAGGTCAAAAAAAAGTATACCTGCCATCCATGAACTAAAAAGCGATCTGTATAAACCTTCCTACCCGGCGGTGACCTGACGATGCGTCACCGCGACCCCATNNAAAAAATCAGATGAAAAACCTGAAGGTTACCCACGCAATAAAAAGCATAATGGCAGAATACTTCAAGCCTGAAATAAGCCGTCCCTCACCCATCTGGCCGGCGACGAGTCCGGAGAAGAATCCCTGGAGCATCCCCGCATGGGTGAATAACCGCTTGTATTGAAAAAGGTCTATTTGCCCCATGAACCCTTTTGCACCGGAAGCCGCTGCGGAAGCTCCTGCCGTAGCCATCGTAGTTAAGAATGTTGAAACCAGGATCGCAACTACGAACAGGAACACTGCAAACGAAACGAGCACGATGATCACATAGATCAGCATATTGTTGCTGCGTTCTGTGGCGAGGTTAACAACTTCGAACGTATCTTTCGCCGCCGCCCGAAGCACCTCACTGATATCCCCCCCGGCTTTGCTTGCTTTTGCGATCAGGTCAACACTCCGGTCAGCTAAGGGGGTTCCAAGATTTTTGCCGAAACGGTCCATTGCTTCAACAAATCCGGCACCCCAGGACATATCATTATCGAGTTTTCTGATATGAGGGGTGAGCGTCGAATACTCGGCACCGGCAACAAGATGCACCGCATTGGGCAGGGTCATACCGGAATCGTTCATACCTGCAAGATCACGGAAGAAATTCGGGAGAGCGTTTTCCAGGCTGTTTATACGCCATTGTTCTTTAAAGTCAAGGATCGCCACCGGAACAATCGCAATCAGAACCGCAAAGACGACAAAATCATCAATCACGGTTGAAGTAAAGAGGACCTGGATTCCGTATGACGCCACCATCGTGATAAAACCAGCAATGAGCAGGATAAGGGCGAGCGGTATACTGACTATGAATATGTTAACGGGTTTTTCGGTGAGCACATCGATAGGGTGTTTTAAGAATTTTCCTATCCCTTCCCGTGTCTGCCGCTCACGCTCAAGATTCTTTGTGATCTCACCGACTTCAGCTTCGACAGAGCTCAATTCGGAGGATTTGAGGGGAGACGTGGATTCATTCCCCCGGTTGACCATATTTTTGAAGTGATCCTTGATTCCCATTTCAGGACTCCGGTGTCATGGAACTGATCATGATCACAAACATTATACTCCCTAATGGTATCATAACGTAAATAACCGCATAGAGAAACATCGGTCTGTTGTCCCCCGAAAGAACTGACATGATCGATTGGAGGATAATCAAAAACAATGTACCTGCAACCATGGCAGTCACATATGATTCAGAGACAAGCGCCAGGGTTTCGAGGAACATTTTCTGGGTCTGCCGGTTTTCCAGTGAATACTGCTCGGCTTTTGTCCTGAAATAATCAGTGATGTTTCCCCCGCTTGAAACACTTGCCATGGTTCCCTGCAGGAATTCCTTCATCCGTCTGCTTGGGGTGCTTGCTGAAACCAGCCGGAGAGCATCAATTAAATCTCTCCCAAAAATATCAATCTCCCGTGCAATATACCGTGCTTCGACTGCACTCTGGCCATATATCGTGCTGCTGCCAAGGAGCCGGAATACCTCTGCCGGAGTGATACCGGCAGTGGACATAGACGTGATGTAGTTGATCGCATACGGCAGGCTGGCATCAATATTCCTGCGTCGGTTCCCTGCTTCAAGACCAGGGTACAGGATAAATGCAAGGTAGGTGAGCCCACCAAATACCAGAAGGGAGAAGATCGTGATAAAAATTGTCCCAATCACAAGGCTGTAAGCTGAAAATCCAACCAGTATTTCAGGAACTGCCCCTTTGTACTTGATCAGTGTCGGGAGTTGGAAAACCCAGCTGATAATTCCGATTACTATTGCAAAAGACAGCCCGACAATGATCGAACTGATATAGGCAGTGGAGAGATAGACCTCGAACGGGGTTTTGAATCGTGCAGAAATAAGGTCATTTCTTAGTGTCGCATAGTCATCCCGTTTTGCCTTTACCCGTTTTCCAAGAAGGTTGAAACAGAAGCGCTCAAAACTATTCATAGAGGTCCTTCCTCACTTTTTCGATGACTGCTTCAGGATCACGGTGATAGGAGATGAGAATTTTTGCCACATCCTTGTAGTGCCGGATCTTCTTGAGCCGCATCCATTCAAGCACTTCCTGGCGGCGCTTTAACTCCTCGCGCATCCGGTTCTCGCTCCATCCTTTCGCCTCCATGATCTCTTCAAGAAGATAGGACTTTCCGGAGTAGATGATCTCATCGGTGGCAGACCGCCACTTGAAGACCTCATTTGTGATAAGTTCGTTGGTCCTTGGATCAATGTCCAGGATCTCAACGATCTGCTTGCTCCTTCTGATGCGTTTGCCACCAACCCGTCCCTGCACCTGGATGCAGACAAAATCCAGCGCGGAAAGCATGTTCCGCGGAACATCCATTGGCGGGTTCTCGATACGGTGGACTACACTTGCTACTGAATCTGCATGGATTGTAGAGTAGGTAGTGTGGCCGGTGCTCATTGCCTGGAAAAGGGTCTGGCATTCCTTGCCACGGACTTCTCCGACAAGGATATATTCCGGACGCTGTCGCATTGCCGCTCGCAGGAGCTCATACATATTAATCTCACCTCTGCCGGATGTATCAAATGAGTCGCGGGTAACGCTCGGGATCCAGTTCGGGTGCGGGAGTTTCAGTTCCCGGGTATCTTCAAGGGAAACAATCTTTGATAACGGAGGGATGAAGAGAGAGATCGCATTTAATGATGTGGTCTTACCGGATGCCGTTCCACCGGCAAAAATTGCAGATTTGCCATTCTCAACGCAGAGCCAGATATATGCAATCGAAAGCGGTGCGAAGGTACGCCATTCAATAAGATCCGTCGGTGTGATCGGTTCGTCCTTGAATTTACGGATAGTGAATGTGGAGCCGTGGGCGGTTACTTCCTGGCCGAGGGTCATCTGGATACGCGAACCGTCCTGCATAGTTGAATCCAGGATGGGTTGTGCTATGGAGATGTATTTTCCAGAACGCTGGGCAAGCTTTGTTACAAAAGAATCAAGATCCTCAGCATTCGTATACAAGAGGGTGGTCTTCATCGACTCATAATTAGCGTGATAAACAAAGAGCGATGTATTGACTCCGTCACATGAGATATCCTCAATATATTTGTCATGCATGATCGAATCGATCAACCCGTCGCCAAGGAAATCCTTGTGCATATTGTAGAGGATAACCTCACGCTGTAAAGGTGTGAGCTTGATGCCAAAATCAAGAATAATATCGGTCGCAGCAGCTCGTAACCTTATTCCGGCTTCCTCTTTGGATATGTCTTTAGTGTTGATATCGAGCGTTTCAAACAGGCGTTCCTTTAACTCTTTTAACAGTTCTTTTTCCGGGTCGGTCAGGGTAGGTTCGAGTACTACGTAGGTATATTCGTGCGTGGCATGATCATAGACAATCTGGATATAAGCATAGGGCGGGTTGACCGGGTAGATCTCGATCTCCTCAACTCCCGCTTGAGGCTTGAAGGTGATATCAACAAGCGGACCGTGTTTCTTGGGATCATATTCCTCCAGGGTGGTATGAATCGCTTTGAAGAGTGAGCCAAACCCGAATTTTTTCTGTTCAACTTTGGATTTTATCTTATCAATGTCGATATCTGCACCAATATCAAGATCCTTGAAACCTGCAGTGGAGAAATTTTTCTTCCAGATCTCATCAAAATCCGGCGGCAGGGTACCAGTCCCTTCAAACGAACTGATGCGCCCGTGCAGTTGAAGTTCGTCAATCTTGAAAGATACCCCTTTTGGCAGAATAAGACCAGAGATCTCGGAGATCTGGTCAACATTGATAATCCCTTTTTCAGCATCGGTCAACAGCTCGCTTTCTACCGATGCGGCGGGGGTTGCTGTTTTTACAGATTTTATCCTGAGTGCTGCCTTGGGATCTTCATCGATAATCTCGATCTCTGGTTCCTTTTCGGTTTTTACTGGGCGCGGTAATGAATCCTGGGGCTGATTTATCCCCATATTCACCAGAAGCTTGCCCAGGGACTCCCTTACGTCTTTACCGGTAATCTCCCGATCTGGTCCAGCAGGGTGCTTTTGGGGTGGCTTAACGGACTGGGGGGTTTTTCCCTGCAAATCATCAGCATCTGAGAACACGAGATCATCAAACCCTGGTGATGAAATTCCAGATCGATCAGCTGCTGAGGGTTGCCGTGCGGGAGGGGTTTGAGGTATGTCTGCGGTTTCTTTAGGTTTCTTGGCTTCCTCGTTCTTTTTTGTTCCTTTAATCATATTGATGAGGGAGTTTACATCATCTAAGGATTCATCGTCATTTTTGTTCAATCCAGACATCACCCGCTTTGACCTAGATCTAGATCTGCTTTTATATTAAATGATTTTTTTAACTTTTGACTATATCTATTCTTTGACTTTTTCAAGGGATAATTCTAACAGTTACTATGTAATTATGTAAAAAAATCATTTCCGATGTTGATTACCTGCTATTTTTCCACGGAAATCTCTGACTGGATGCTCTTTAAGACGACTCGGATCAGACCAAGGTGCGCATCTGCAGTTGTAAAAACACACAGGTTAAAATCCCCGCATAGCGCAATAATGAATTTGTTCTCATCAGTTTCGAGGATTATCTGATCAAGGGAGCCGATTTTCAGCTCCTGTGCAATTTTGGTTCCTTCCCGCATGAGATCTTCAGCGGAGGCAGCCACATGCTCAAAATCCGCGTCGCCAATACACTGGATGGGGAACCCATCAAAAAATGCAGAAACCGCGATAACTCCGGTCAGGTTTTTTATTTTTTTTAATGTGGTTTCATTGAAATACTCAGGAAATTTTGAGATCCGATTAATCTTTACATCGGGATCAGGTGCAGTCATAACGTGCGAGATCCCGTTGATGAGCAGACCTTCTTTATGGGAAATCTGAACAGCACGGGAAAATTCTTCCCCGGTATATTTACGCACTTTAAATGTCTTGGGAGAATCAGAGCTTCCTGTTGATTCTATTGCCAGGTGTAAAAGGGCTGTCTTTCCACGAAAAATGCCATTATTATTTTTTTTAAAATACGCTCCAGCCAGTTTCCCATTCTCTTTGAGAATAAAACCGTGACCATATTCAGTTTCAATCTCGATTAACCCACGGAAGGATACCAGACACAGGAGTAATTCCTCTTTTTGAGGATTGGTTATGCTCTCACTAACTGTTCCTGCGGGTAATATCATAAAAATGGGAGGTGGAGATCAGAGTGCAGCGATAAGCCGTTCCTTATTCTTCTTTAATTCGTATCTGATCCTCCCAATGTTGGCCGTAGTATCAGCAATGATGGCGATCAGTTCATCAGCGGAAAGGGGTGAAAGAATGATGGGGCCTTTTTCCAGTTCGACAAGCATTTGCGAGAGTTCGCCCTTCCCCAGCGTAGTACCCATCGCTTCTGAGGTCCCAAGACCAGTTGAAGCCATGGCACCAAGTGCTTCAATATCAACTTTACCAGAAACGGCACTTTCAATGACAAATCCATCTCTACCCACAACAACCGCAGCTGATACCCCTTCAAGTTTCAGAAATTCCTCTAATAATTGCTTCAGCATTTCTTTACCACCGGATAAATAATTCACTCTTGTTTTTTCTCTATTAAAAGGTTGGTCTTTCTCTTTTTTAGTTTCGGGCAAAACAGCGTAATCGCGTAAAATAAATGCAAAAAAATACATTGGTTTCTTCCAGTACGGGTGAATAATTAACTATCACGTCTTCCTGGTCATCAGAATATTTCATAAACGGGGCTCCCCCATCATCCTGTTAAAAGGAAAACTATATAGTAGGAAATCGTAACAATACAACATAATGCAACTCCCGAGGGGTACATTCCGTGAAATAAAAAAGAAAACGAAGTTTGGGGGGCTTCTTGAGGAACTCCAGCAGACGCGATTCACCGGGATCTGCACTATCTCTTTTGGGACGGCAAACGGAATAATTGTCTTTAAATCCGGTAAACGTATCCTTGCAAAGTTTCAGAACATTGTCGGCGATGCTGCATGGCATGAGCTGCAGAAAATTGTTGAGGAAACTGTGGATGCTGCACTATCCACTCTTGATGAGGCACAAATCCAGCTTTCACTTGAATTCAACAAACCCTGCCGGATCGTAAAAGCCGGAAAAGCAGAACAATCTCCCCTTCCACCTACCCCTTCAACCCAACCACAACCGGTAAAAAAATCCCCATTGACTCGTCCAAAACCAGCCGGGGATGTACCGATAAAAAACCACCAGAAGCCCGTTATTCCAGAGAGAACTGCTGCCTTAAATCGGTCCTTCCCGGTTGAAAGCCTGCATATACCGGAACTGTCAAAGAAGACAGTTACCAACCATCCAGCAACAACAGCTCATAAGCCTTCAGCTGCAATCCCCCTGCAATCACAGGTTTATACACAAAGGCCGTATGAGAAGGAGATACTCAAAGATGAGCCCTCGAATCGGGCAGATTCGAATTCCCGCAATTTTGATAAAGATATCGATACTCTTGAGACCATGGATGTGGAGGCCATCACCAATAAAATCCGTGGCGAATGTAAGACTATAATCAAGCAACTTCAGCTTGAACATCTTACAGAGCGCAAAAAAATTTAGGTGAGGTGGTTGTATGATCGAAAAATTCCAACAACCCGGGTCAGAGAATTTCATACTTGGTGCCATAGTATCCGGTCTGACTTACAATGGTTCTGCCATTGGGGGTGCCTGTCAGGAGAAAGAAAATCAGATACCGGAGGTTATTTCAAAGAGAGTTACAACAAATACACATAGAATTTTAAACTGGTGAGGATAATCCGACTGCGAGAAAAATTGGGTAATCTTATATAAATTAAATAGAAATAGTCACACAACAGGGTGTTCAATGGTCAAGGTTTACACAATCGCTTCCGGAAAAGGTGGTACTGGAAAGACAACCGTTGCTGTTAATCTCGGAACGATGCTTGCCCAACTCGGTAAAGAAACCTTCCTTATGGATGCTGATATTGGTATGGCAAATGTCGGCCTGCTTCTTGGTCTGCAGGATGCACCGGTCACCCTTCATGAAATTCTTGCTGGTAAGGGCAATATCAATGATGCAATTTACGAATGTGCTGCAGGACTTAAAGTGATTCCAGCTGGTATCTCCCTCCAGGGATTCCAGCAGGCTGATCCGGAAAAGATCCGCGACGTCATGAGCGAGATTGTCAAACGCTGCGACTTTTTGTTGATCGATGCCCCGGCCGGGATCAGCAAGGACGGGATCGTTCCCCTTGCTGTTGCCGATGAAGTGATCCTTGTCGTAAACCCTGAACTCTCATCCATTGTTGACGCCCTCAAAACAAGGATACTTACCGAACTTGTCGGGGGGCATGTGCTTGGTTCAATCATTAATCGTGTCGATCACGACAATCCCGAAACCATGATAAAAAAGATGGAGAAAGTGCTCGGCGTAAAAGTAATCGGTATAATTCCAGAAGACCCCAACGTCCGCCGTGCAGCTTCTGCGAGAACTCCCCTTGTTATCAAGTTCCCGACATCCCCTTCTTCAAAAGCTGTTCGCCGTATTGCCTCTGACCTTATTGGGGTTACTTACAAAGATGATAGTGAGTGCGCGCCAAAAGAAGGATTCATCGAAAGATTCACAAAAGCCCTGTATAATAAGAAGTCATAAAAGGAACCGGGATTTGACGATATCTTTCATTTTATAAAGAACCTTTGGGTAAATTACCAGTTCAGCCCCTGAAATTATCTTACGCTGTGTTTTTCAGATAAATTACATTGACGAAAATCGATACGAAAAAAAGTAACTGTGGAACACAAATCATCGTGATGAAAAACTTCAAAAAGGTCCATCGCATCATGGGGATCACTACAGCGGCGGGGACATAAGGCGATGCCGAAGCACCATGGAGCGTCTGAATGGGTGATATTACTCAAATGGTTATCCTTCTGCAGGCTGTTTTTCAGGGGTTGGAATACCATTTTATCCTGAATTTGGATTTTTTGAGGATGATATTCAAAAAAATTTATGCAGGTTTATTGGTTATGGTGA
This sequence comes from Methanoregula sp., assembly GCA_003141335.1. GTDB lineage: Archaea > Halobacteriota > Methanomicrobia > Methanomicrobiales > Methanospirillaceae > Methanoregula. Next base: position 21,895 of record PLLR01000047.1, read on the forward strand.
AGACGCAGTGTTCGTCACCCTTTGACCGACACTTAATTTCACGACCCTGCACTTTTATCCCAAAGGATCCTTCTACAATACCGGCAAGGAGTCCGGCTGTACAGAAGCAGACATTTTTGCCAGTATTCCCAAACGCTTCTGACTCGACCGTGTGCGAGAGCGTCATCGTCTTGGTCTTTGCCGTCTCGTTCCATTCTGTTTTAATGATACTGAACCATCCCATCTGGGAGTAGAATGCAAACGCCATGTCGGAGAGGATATTGGGTTTGTCGATTCCCATTTTCTTGTAATGCTCGACATTTTCCTTACCCATGTCCATATAGGCACGGTAATTGACTCCTCCTGCAGGCAACTCACCCATGGTCTTTTTTAAGGAGTTCATCATTGATGTGAAAACGAAGCGTGGCATTATAACAACAGGGTCATCGATCAGCTTGATCTTGCCTTCAAGGGGTTTATGCTCGATAAATTCCGTTATGGCAGAGTCACCCTTTACAATCGCCCGTGCCTTGAATTTCCAGCTGGATTCAACCTGGTCGGCAACAAACTCACAGGCATCATCCCCTTTTGCGTGACACTTTGTCTCAAGACAAAACCAGTTTTTACCGGTAACGGCGATCAGAACGCCTTCAATCCAACCTCTGTGGATTCCACAGACTGGCATCTTCCAGTCCTTAAGAACTTCAGACTCGAATGTATGCTTGGTACGAAGGACAATTCGGGTATCGCTGGATTCAACAAGTTCGAACGGTGCACCCCAGCCCTGCTGGTGCTGGAGCTTGAATACGAGCATAAGAAATTCAGCCGGCTTTAGATCCATGCCAAACTTTTTTAACAGGTTATTAAGGCCGACCGATCCCATTCCGACAGAGCGGAAGAGTTTACGGACTGCTTGTACGGCAAGTTTTTTGTCGAGATTTGCCTCATACATTTCGTAGATGGCTTTCACGAGATAGTTTGGGTTGCTTGCAGTTTTTACCCCAAAAACTGAATACGAACCAGCCTCTGGATCTATCTCAATATACGGGGTGATGTTTTTCTCCCCTTTGATGAGCGCCTCGAAGTCTTCACGTCCGATCTTCATGGAGAAGAGCTCTGCACTTATCTGATTAAAGGATTTCGTCTTTGTAATTTAGACGCAGATCCAGTCATTAATCGCAAAATAGAAGAAATATTGGTTGAATATATCNNTCTGGGAGCGGTCCATGACGGTGCATTCGTATTTCCCGTGCGCCAGTTTGAAACTAACATCTCCTCCATCAGTGGTGATGTCGCTGCCTAAAATCTTACCATCACGTCGGACCGATACACTGAGACCATTTTGGGGGATTTTGTCCTTCTGGATGGTGAGCTTGAGTACTCCCATACCCTCACTTTTTTTACCGATCTCTGGTATCACAGACGGGATGCTCTTTCTCAGGTGCGTCTTTTCAAAAATCCGTGATCCCATGACAACCGCATCGACAACATCAGGTTTTACATCATAGAACTCGAATTTTTCATGTCCTGTTATCATTATCACTGCCTTGTCACTGTACAGGGCCCCGGTCACATCGATATAGATAGCACCTTCCGCCTCACCATCGATAAATGCAAGATATCTTTCCTTATCGTTCTCTTTTGCCACCGCAATCCCGTTGGATCTCCTTAATGAAGCATACTGGAACAGTTCATGGAGCGTGAAAACCCCCACGAATTTTGAGCTCCTGACAATATTTTCCAGCAGGTCATGTATCACATTAGGGATGCTCTTTTTTAAGTGCGTCTTTTCAAAAATCCGGCACCGCATGACAATAGTTTCGACAATATCCGGGGTTATTTCATAGAAATCGAATTTTTCGTGCCCGGAGATCATCTTCCCCGCCTTGTCACCGTACACGGTTCCCTTCTTATCGATATAGATAGCGCCCTCCGCCTCGCCGGCTATGAACGCAAGATAGTATTCCCGTTCGTTCTCTTTTGCCACCGCAATCCCATTGAAACTCCGTGATGTGGCAAACTGGAACAGTTCGTGGAGCGTAAAGGTCCCCAGATGCTTTGAGCCCTTGTGAATATTTTTTATCAGGTCATGTATTTCCATCAAAACTCATCTCATAAGGTATTATTTTTCAGGGATGGGATTACCCGAAGCATTTTCCCCATATACTATAGAGGAGTTATTTGCAACAGGTATATTTTACATTTGCGGAATTATTTTTTGTTTTCTATAGACTACCTATCACAAACTACCTATCACCATACATAAGTGCTCTAAAAAAAAATGGTACATCGGATTCATGGAAATACTCTACCCTATGGTAATCTCGGCGGTTGCGGTTTTTGCCACCCTGGTCTATGCCTCATATCTCGATATCAGGGACCGCCGCGTCCCGTTTATCCATTGGTTACCGATGCTGGGCGTGGGCATTGTCTGTACCGGATACCTCCTGTGGCAGACAACCGCCAATGTAAGCCTTATCACGGGTTATCTTGCCATTGTCCTGTGTTTTCTTTATGCGGATTATCTGGACAGTCGCGGGGGAACGGATTCACTGGGCCTGACCTGGTATTACAAAAAGTCCTCGATTTTTTACTATCTTGCACTTGTAATGATTCTGCCGGCCCTGTCGTGGTTCGTCTTTGCACCATCAATAAACATCCAACTTGTTCCCTGGTACGCAATGTTTGTCGGGATCTTTTCCTATATTTCGTATATGGAGTATAAGGGCATTAAGGGCATGTTTGACGAAACTGCCCGGCCGAAACACCGGAAACAGGATGCTAATGTCTCTGATGCTATCAACCGCTGGTATTTTGTTCTGATCATCGTAATTTTTGCGATTACTTCATTGCTGATGCTTTTTCGTCCAGATGGATGGGGATCTCCAGCTCTCGTAATACTGCTCCTGGCAGTTTTTTGCGGGATTTTCTATATATTTGCACGAATGCATCTTTTTGGCGGTGCAGATGCATGGGCACTCATCTTCATTTCATTTTGTATTCCAACATTCCCGTTCACACCACTCCTTGGTAACCCGCCACTTGGTTTTTTGTCATTCTCAGTACTAATCAATGCCCTGCTGCTGAACCTTGTGGTCCCTGTCGGCATCTTTGTCATAAATAGTATCCGAAGAAACCGCGCCCCCCTGATGTACATGTTCTTTGGCTTCCCCGTCAGGGGTGACAGGATCCAGGATGAATGGGGTTTTGTTATGGAGGATATTGAGGAAAAGAAAGGAACAATCAGCCGGCGATTTATTGGATTCTGGGATTCTGTCAGGCGCATGTATGCCGGTGAAGGCAGGGTTTATACAAAAGACCTGAGGGAACATCCCGAAGAATTCCAAAAGGAGCTGGCGATGTACAGGAATGCCGGCACGGTATGGATTTCATATGCAGTACCATTTATCATCCCAATTACAGCAGGTCTGATAACGGCAATTGTATTTGGTGATCTTCTCTTTGCATTCATGAAAATTATAGCGGGAGGAATATAACATGCTCAACCTGAAATTTGTGGACGGACTGATTCCGGTTATCGTGCAGGATTCAAAAAGCCATGAAGTACTGATGATGGCGTATGCAAACGATGAGGCTGTCCGTCTCACAAAAGAGACAGGATATGCCTATTACTACAGCCGGAGCAGAAAGAAACTCTGGAAGAAGGGCGAAGAGAGCGGGCATTTCCAGAAAGTAGTAACCATTTTCGCCGACTGTGATGAGGACTGCCTGGTATACCTTGTGGAGCAGACGGGTGCCGCCTGCCACACCGGGTACTCATCGTGTTTCTATCGCACTCTTGACGGCAATGTAGTGGGGAAAAAGATGTTCGACCCGGAAAAAGTGTACGGGAAGAAAGGAAACTGAATGTTTTTATCTTTTTTTCGTCGTCAGCTGTGTTCGTCAGCTGTGTTCGTTAGCTGTGTTCGTTAGCTGTGTACCAGGGAGCGTACACCGGGAAATACATTATGCAATCTGAATGATCTGCACAGGGCAGAGATCCGCTGCTTCCCATGCACATTGCAGAAGAACATCCGGCACTACTCCCTCTGCACGATCGCCACTGAACCGGTACTCCTCTACAACCTGCGAGAATAAATCACACGGGTTCTGGTCAAATAGTTCAGGGCAGGTATTCCAGCACGCACCACAGCTCACACAGGCCGATCGATCGATAATCACATTCATGGGGATAATTCCTGGAGTATTGGTTAACCATAGTATCGGGCGGGACTCTTCGTAGAGTAAACGAATGCCCGCTCTGGTGAAACCTACTCTTAATTGATCTTTTCTCCAATATCGTAACATAGCTATCGTATTATGGGGTCATCTGCATTGACAAAAATGTCAGGGATGGTTTGAGAAAATTATCTGAAAGGCAATTTTTTTCGTGCGGGACACTAGCAGATGGTATTCGATAGAATATTTTTGTTATACCACATTCGTCCAGGGATGAAGACCTATAATGAAAGACCCGGATTGAGGATATTTTCACCGAACAGTATCATGACGGTTCGGTTTTTTCCGGGATTGTGTGAAAAATGAGAAAGAAATGTTTATCGTCAGTTCCTGCAACAGTATATCTTTGAGCGATTTTGAGATCCCGAACATTTTCCTATATTTTTGGCATTTTACTTCTGGTCTGTATTACAATTCCGGTTGCCCAGGCAGTTGAACCGCTCTGGATTGTGAATGCATCACCGGGTCTGGACCTGACTGGTGTTACAATATCAGCAGATGGATCAACGATCATTGCCGGTGGAGACCAGTTGATTGCCATCTCACGGGACGGGAAAAATTGTGGTCCGGGTGGGCGGGGGAATTGATTGAAATGAGCCGTGATGGCAGATACATTGTCACCTCGCTGGGTTCATCCGTATGGTTATTTGATGCACAAGGAACGAATTTATGGGACCATTCCATTGGGGAACCAGTCACCGATATCTCCATTACACCGGATGGCTTAATCGTCGCCGCTGGGGGCGGAAGTGTTGTAAAATCCTGGTATAATTCGGGGGCCGGCCTTGGATCTAATACCACCAATACGGTAAAGCACCTCAGGGTTTCTCCGGCTAAAGACCAGATTGTGGTTACAACGGAAAGCGCACTCCGTAGCTTCAACCTGAGTTACGTCCCGTTCTGGTATGATGAAGAGGTGAGTTCCGATCTCATTGAGATATCCGCAGATGGAACTCACCTCGTTACAGCCGGCGGCAATTGGATATGGTTCTACCATGGAAGCGGAACCCGGATCTGGGACAGGCACATTCAGGGAGGAAATATTCTTTCCCTCGCGTTTGCCCGTGATGGCTCGACTATCGTGACCGGGCAGGATGATAATACCATAACTGTCCTGGACCGGGACGGTAACATTCTCTGGACAGCACAAGCCGGGTTCTGGGTGATGAGTGTCGGGGTATCAGATAACGGATCCGTAATCGTTGCCGGTAGCATGGACAAAAAACTGTATATTTTCGACAGGGAGGGAACACTGCTCGGGACGTTCCAGGCAACCGGGATGATAAAATCCCGGTCGGTTGGCGTAAGCGGGGATGGTTCCCGTATAGTCATGGTCGATGGGACCAGCGTCTATGGTTTTTCCGGAGCACAATTCAGCCGACCCACACCATCAATGACATCCGTATCGACGGGCAATCAGTCTGCCGTAACGACGAATAAAACTCTCTCCCCGGTTACCGCCCCGACTGTTGTAGCGACATCTCTGCCCGGAACTGAACAAACAGCAACGCACATTCCCGCAACAACACAACAATCCGGCATCCCGTGGATTCTTTCCCTGATTCCTGTTGCAGTCATCGCATTCATACGACAGATAAGAAGAACGTGAGAAAGAATCCAGATAATTTTTTTGATGAATTGTAGCGATATTCCCCTTTCCACCCTGATAACCCGGTTCAACTCCTTCTTTCGCGTTCGTTCACCACATTATCCTGTTCAGGTGCACACTGATGAGGGGGCGTCACGCGTGATCGGGATGAGGAGATAAAAACAAGGAAAGAGGGAAGGCGTGAAGTCCGATAAAAGTGTACAATAATAATAAATTCTTATAAATTGCAAATCAAGTTAATCCAAGGGATAAAAATATGGCGGAATTCCAGATACCAACCTGTGATCACGATCATGATGAGACACCGATGACCAAGGTGTGGGCAGATGGTCATGGAAATGCAGTGTATCAATGCTCAATCTGCGGGAGAAAAATGCAATGCAGGGATGGTGCGGGCAGGCGGTAAGGGAACATCTCTCCCGCTGATTCACCGAATGGCACGATAAAAAACCATACTCACNNTGGCCCGCCCCTTTCAAATAGAATATTCTTCCTTATTAAATCCGGAATTATCGATTCAATAAGCCCAAGCATATTTTATTATGTGTTAAAAAGATAGCCTACTATTTATGGGATTATTTGATCGGATAACAAGTGTTTCCCGCAAAAAAGAAACGACAGAATCCACCGAACCGAAGCCGGAAAAATCTCACATCTCATCAAATGATTTAATTTCTAATTCTGAAACTGAAAATCGAGAGGGTTTTTTTGCACAACGTGTGGGGAGAAATTTAATAACGAACTTGAATTGGAGTATCATCATAAAATCCAGCCCGAGATTCATGAGGCATACGATGATAAATGGGATATGATGGTAAGGGGTGAAAATGAAGAAGAGAAAATGTTGAGAGAGCAGCAGGATGCCATCATAAAATTAAATGAGATAAAAATCCCTGTTTCAAAACATTGTAATATTTGCGGTAAAATGGATTTTCCTCCATTTGAGGGGCGAGATGGTAACTATTATTGCAGAGATCATATCTTGCCGGAAAACCGAGGTGGAGATGAAAAAGAAAACCTCTATCGGTAAGTCCTGGCAGCATAATTTACCATTCTGATGGGCCCCTCCCCCATCCCGAACCCCTTATAAGCCCTGCGGAGTAATATTTACCGTATCAACGATCTTCCGATCGTTGAACCAGATAACCGGCGCGAGCGGCTTGCATGGCGCTCATGCGGGTTGCGGGAAACGGCGAGCGCTCGCAGTTCCTGTACATCAAGAGAATAGTATAGCATACAAGAGCATACCATAGAACACGATACGAGAGGAATACTTTTATGATACTGGTACCAGATACAAGCGTCCTCATCGACGGGCGCATAACCTCAATGATAAAAGCCGGTGAATACAAGGGTGCAACAATAATCGTCCCGGAAGCAGTGATTGCAGAACTGGAGGCCCAGGCAAACAACGGACGCGAAATAGGGTTCTCGGGCTTAAACGAACTGCAGCAACTGTGCAAAATGGCCGAAGAAAAAACCATTGAACTCAAGTTCTCCGGTATCCGCCCGTCGCTCGAACAGGTCAAGCTCGCCAGTGGCGGCGAGATCGACGCAATGATACGGAGCATCGCGATCGACAACAAGGCACGGTTCATCACCAGCGATTTCGTCCAGGCGGAAGTAGCACGGGCAAAAGGGCTCGATGTCATTTACTTAAAGCCGCAGGTCGGGGACTTCGTTCCCCTCGGCATTGACCAGTTCTTTGACGAACACACGATTGCTGTGTACTTAAAAGAACGGGTCGCTCCAACCGCAAAGAAGGGCTCGATCAACGATATGAAACTCGTGAAGATCCGCGACCAGCCGACTTCCGAGTACGAACTCCGGGCCATGGCNNGACTACGCAAAGGCAGACCTCATCACGAGAAGGATCACGAGCGAGAAGAGAGGAATGATCATCGTTGGATCTCCCGGATCAGGAAAAACTACCCTTGCACAAAGTATCGCAACCTACCTTTCTGACAGCGGATTTGTCGTCAAGACCATGGAGGCACCCCGCGAACTGCAGGTGCCGGATCAGATCACCCAGTACACGATGCTTGAAGGTAGCATGGCCAACACCGCGGATGTGCTCCTGCTCGTCAGGCCGGACTTTGTCATCTTTGACGAACTTCGTAAAAACGAGGATTTCAATGTTTTTGCCGATATGCGTCTTGCCGGGCTGGGCATGGTCGGTGTTATCCACGCAAATGGTGTNNGTAGGTTTCACCATCAAGGTGCCTGAGGGGATGGCAAACGAGATGCACCTCCGCCCGGTAACAATCGTAACCGATCACGAAACAGGCGAACTGGTAATTGATGTGTTCCGGTATGATGGAGAGACTATTGTGATGCCGATGACCGCGGTGACAGGTTCATCGAAGACTACTCCCCAGGTACCTCATGTACAAAATGTCGGGGTCTCAGTTGCCCCGGTCGGCAACGTCCGTTCTCCGGTCCCCCTGCAGGACGCGGGGGCAAAGAAGGAGAACGACGAGCGTCCCGGTTGGAAACTCATGGAAAAAGAGATCCAGCGCGAAATCGGACGCTACACCGAAGGCTTTGTCAACGTCCAGATGATCAGCGATACAAAAGCTATCGTATATATTGATGACATGGATGTACCGGCAGCGATCGGCAAAGGCGGCAAGAATGTCTCTGCGATCGTTAACAAAATCGGTGTTGGAATTGACATCAAGCCCAGGTCTGACTTTGACCGGCAGCAGATCCAACCACAAAAAAGCGAGGGGGAGTTTAATCTCGGTGGCGGCATTAAAATCCAGACTGATAAAAAACAGCTTACGATCGTCGCTCCTGACCAGAGCGGCAAGATTGTGGATGTCTTTGCAGGCAAGGAATATCTCTTCACTGCTACGGTCAATGAGTCGGGAGAGATTCACCTCGCGAAGAATTCGAGCATAGCACAGGAGATGATCCGGCGCTACCAGAACGGAGAGCTAATTAAACTCAGACCGGTATAACCCGGAAAATTTTAATTTTTTTTTTTAAACGAAGGTGAAATGGTTTGAACGAATTTGATCTGGGCAAATTTGAAGATGAGGCACAGGAGCAGTGGACGCACGCATTTGAGTCCAACCCTTCGAACCTTGAGAAATTTTACCTGACCGTTGCCTACCCCTATCCAAGCGGTGCGATGCATGTCGGGCACGGCAGGACATATATCGTTCCTGATGTGGTCGCACGGTTCTGGAGGATGCGGGGCAAACAGGTTCTCTATCCTATGGCGTTTCATGTCACGGGAGCGCCAGTGATTGGCATTTCAAAACGAATCACGAAGAATGATCCCCAGACCGTCCGCCTTTACCGCGATCTCTACAAAGTCCCGCAGAATGTCCTTGATGAATTTACTGATCCCCTGACCATCGTTCGCCACTTTGCGAGTGAATACCAGCGGGTGATGACAGCCTGCGGGATTTCAATCGACTGGCGCCGCAGGTTTACAACGGTCGATCCGACCTACAGCAAGTTTATTGAGTGGCAGTGGAAGCACCTCTATGAAGCCGGGCATGTCATCAAAGGAGTCCACCCGGTCCGATACTGCACGGTTGATGATAATCCCGTTGGAGATCACGACCTGCTTGAAGGAGACAAGGCGGAGGTAATCAAATTTACCCTCGTTATGTTCCAATACGGCGATGCGTTCATCCCCACAGCAACACTCCGACCTGAAACAATTTATGGTGTCACCAACCTCTGGGCAAATCCGAACGTTACCTATGTCAGAGCGCTGGTGGATGGCAGTGCATGGATTATCTCGCAGGAAGCAGCAGAGAAGATCGCACTGCAGGATCATACGGTTGAGATAAAGGAAGAGATTTCCGGCCGGGATCTGATCGATAAGACCGTAAGCCACCCGCTCTGCGGTACGGTTCCTATCCTCACGGCAGACTTTGTTGATCCTGACATGGCGACCGGACTTGTCATGAGTGTCCCCGCCCATGCACCGTTTGACTACATTGCACTCCGCGACCTCCAGCATGCGGGAAAATATACCCGGATCAAACCTGTACCCTTAATCAAAGTTGAAGGATACGGTGAAATTCCCGCACAGGATGCAGTTGAGAGGGCCGGCATCACCCACCAGATGGACAGCCGGATGGATGCACTCACGCAGAAGATATACTCTGCTGAGTTCTCCAAGGGTAAGCTCTTTGACAGGTATGGAGGAAAACCCGTACGAGTGGCACGTGATGATGTGGCCGCACTTATGATCGAGAAGTACGACTCGAAAATTATGTACGAGTTTGACACCCGGCCGGTTGTCTGTCGCTGTGGTAATAAGGTTAAAGTCAAGATCCTGCATGACCAGTGGTTCTTAAAATACAGCGACCCTGCATGGAAAAAGCAGGTCAGCGACCACCTTGAGGACATGGCTCTGGTACCACCCGAAGTCCGGCTTGAATTTGA
>PLLR01000036.1 GCA_003141335.1 Methanoregula sp.
TCTGGGATAAACTCAGAAACAAACGGATTTCAAAAAAGCGATATCCGGGAGAGAGACCATACGCTGTCATCAAGACCGTGTTTAAATCCGCTCATACCATGGTTACGACTATTGTCCGGGTCCATGCAAAAATGGTTTTTGCTGCGCTTAGTTTCAATCTCGGCCTTATCCGTACCTTCAAACACCGTGGGGTTATTTAGCGTACGCTATCTCATTTCAAAAAAACGGGAGAATTCAAGGGATTATATGCCGATTTTCCCGGGAATGACAAAAGATATTGCTCAAAAATTTTATTGCACCCGGATTTACTCAAGTTATTCGAAATCCTCATAAAAATGCCCCCTCCCATTTTCATGCTGTATGCTTGTGGCCCGAGGCATCATGTAGTCTTTTTTTGAGAATAATTGTGAATGCCTTTTTTCGATTGTTGATGGTAAAAATTATCAGGTACCATGACAACGGCAAATCCCTTCAGCTGGATTGAAAGGCAAGGGAGTGTACCGGTTATTGCCAAAACGCATTTATTACCTTATTATCAGAGAGATAAAACTGAATACAAGAGTACATACAATGTTCGGGCAGTATTTCTGAAGAATTATAAAAAAGGTATAACTGAATATCAAATAACAATACTTTTTAATTACTCGGTGCTACTATATTTTGTAAACGTAACAACATATTCTGGTGATCCGATGCATATTCCCGATGGATTTTTCCCCATTTCACAGGCTGCCGTATACTGGATCATCGCTCTGATCTTCATCATGCTCTCGCTCCGTTGGGCCAGGCGCGAGATGAGCGAGGAGAAAGTGCCTCTCGTCGCTGTCCTCGCTGCCGGTATCTTCGCAATCCAGACCCTTAACATGGCGCTTCCTATCTCCATTATTCCCGGCGGGGTAAGCGGGCATGTGGTTGGAGCTGCTCTTGCGGCTATCGTACTTGGCTCTCCGTTTGCCGCGATCTTCATCCTCACGCTCGTACTGGTCCTGCAGGGAATCTTCTTTGGCGACGGGGGCATCACCGCGATGGGAGCCAATATCATTAATATGGGTATGCTCGGGGGATTTTTCGGATTCTATACATATCAGTCAGTCAATAATGTGTTTCACAACCGGTTCTGTGCAGCATTCATTGCCGGCTGGGTATCGCTATTCATCCCGGCAATTGTCTGTGCAGTTGAACTTGCTGTTGCAGGAACCCTTCCCCTCACTTTTGGTCTTGTTACCATGGGCGTCTACCATGCTGTCATCGGAATTATAGAGGGAGGTGTCACCGCATTTGCCCTCTCACTCATCATTCATGCACGCCCGGATATTGTCTCTTCAAAAATTCCTGTCGGTGGTCGAAAAGCGAAGGATATACTCATCGTCGCCGGCATCACCATCGCCCTTGCGATTGCGATATTCGCCCCTTACTATGCTTCAACCTACCCGGATGGGCTGGACAGTACGTTCCTCTCCGCGTACGGAGCGAAAGATATGAGCACGGTACATATCGATGAGTCTAAGGTTGGGTCCGCTGAAGCCGCAGTGGCAGATAAGACCGGCAACACGTTCTCTTGGCAGGCTCCTCTTCCTGATTATAGTCTGCCAGGGCACGATAAACCCGGGGAAGTTCTTGCTATCCTCTTTGGGGTGCTGTTACTCTTCGCTCTTGGCTTTGGCATCAGCCGGTTTATTGCACGGAAGAATTGAGAGGGTTTTTTTGTTAAAAAAACCTACCACTAAACGGAATTTCCTCATGCACATTATAGAAACCCGTGATCTCACGTACACCTATCCCGGCAACGTCACCGCACTGCATTCCCTTAACTTCGTAGCTCCCCGCAACGCCCGTATAGCCGTAATTGGATCAAACGGCGCTGGCAAGAGCACACTTTTCAAATGTTTTAACGGTATTTTCAAACCGACATCAGGTTCGGTCCTGATTCGTGGTGAACCCATCACCAAAGAAAATATCCGTGAAGTGCGCAAGTTCGTCGGTATTGTCTTTCAGAATGCTGATGACCAGATATTTTCCCCGACAGTTGAGCAGGATGTTGCATTCGGTCCTACCAACCTCGGGCTGGACGAGGAAACCATCCATCACCGGGTGCATGAAGCACTCAAACTCGTTGGCATAGAAGACCTCGCCCACCGGGTTCCCCATCACCTGAGCGGGGGAGAGAAGAAAAGGGTCGCTATCGCAGGTATAATTGCGATGGAACCCGAAGTGCTCGTGCTCGACGAACCTACTGCGGGGCTCGATCCCAAAGGTGTCCACGATCTGGTCGAGTTCATCAACTCTCTCTCAAAGAAATACGGTATGACCGTAATCTTCTCTACGCACGATGTTTCCATGGTCGCTGAGGTTGCTGATTATGTATACGTCATGAACAGGGGGCAGTTTGTCGCAGAGGGAAGTGTTGAAGAGATCTTTTTGCAGCCGGATATGCTCCGCTCGGTCCGGCTCGATGTACCGGTGCTGCCAAAACTGATCCGTTCTCTGAATAAGAACGGTGTACCGGTTCCCATGGCATACACGTATGAAGATGTTGAACGGGCACTGATAAACACTTACAAGTGCATCCCGCAGGATAGATATCGCCCATGATCGAGGAACTTTTTTATATCGAGAAGTCTGCATACAGGGACAGTTTCGTCCATCAGCTCGACGCACGGGTAAAGATCATTGGCTTGTTCGCGGTGATCATTGCAATGGTCGCGATCCCGTACTCGCCATCAGTTTTTACAATCGGTATATTATTTTTTGCGTTCCTTGCTGCTCTCTGGGCACTGGCCGGTCTACCATGGCTGGTCTATGCAAAACGTCTTTTCATGGTACTGCCGTTTGGATTTTTCATCATCCTTTTCCAGATCTTTTTCACCAACCGGTATTATCCGGTCTTCCATGTAATCGCAAACCTGCCTTTTGGCATCCATATTTATGCGGAGTCAGTAGAGTTTGCCGTCATCCTTTTGGTGAAGTTTGTTGTCTGCGTTTCAGCAATCATCCTGCTCTCATCAACAACAAAACTTCATGATATGCTTGAAGGAGCCGGGCGCATGGGACTGCCGCCGGAATTTACCCTCACATTCGGCATGATGATACGGTATCTGTTCGTCTTTGGCTATATTTACCGGAAGATCAATGAATCACTGGCCACAAGGTGTTTTGATCCGTTCGACCCTTCCCTTCCATACCGTTACCGTATGAAACAGATCGGTTATACGGTTGGAACAATCTTCATCCGGTCCTACGAGCAGGGTGAGCGGGTATACACAAGCATGCTCTGCCGTGGATACGGGAAAGCCAGCCATATCTTCATCACAAAAAAACCCTTGCG
>PLLR01000063.1 GCA_003141335.1 Methanoregula sp.
TCCGGTTCCCGGTATACCATCCGTAGATGATGGCAATTGCCGGGAAAATGGAAAACACAACACAGAAGGCAACGAGCAGCAGGAACCAGGCGAAAATATCTCCTGCGGTACCCATCGGAGGCATCTTGGTGAAGGTAAAATACCCGATCGCAAGGATGACCGCAGCAATTGTAATCGGCAGGATCTGTTCCTTGATTCGGGCAAGCATGGTCATACTCATTCAGCTCCCTATACCAATGCGTCCACTGATGCCAGATGATCATACCGGTAGGTTTGGGCAATCATATCCTTGAGAAATGGAGTCTGTGACGTAAGATTTGCCTGGGTTGTTGTTCCGTAATAAACAATATAATATTCTTTATTTACAATGTAAGAACTATCCCTCGCAACTCCCGGTCCTGGAATCGTTACGATGAAAAAATAGCCCGATGTCTTGTCACTTCTATATCCGGTTGTTTTAAGAATGGCAGGAATTGTGTGACGTTTTTGTGAATCCTGAATGTCCGGGACAGATTTCCCGAATATTATAATTTGTTCAGTAAAATTGAGTTCAACTGATGAGATTGTCCCTGTGGTTTTCAAAAAACTGACCAGATTTTTTTGCGATTCCAGAAATTTCCGTTCGTCATTAAAATACCATACTGCGATTATATACTGGTCGTTTGTAGTGAGGTGCGTGTAATTTTCATAACGACAATAAGGCGAAAGTGTCGGGAATTGAGGTGCTGAAACATCTCGGTGTCCGGCAAGGATGAGGCGTTCCTGAGTGGGGGGGGTCGAATCTGGCCCAGACGTTGTCCATACAATATCCTGTTGGGGGAGATACCATCCAGCCCTTACCTCGGGTGGGATCGGGTCGGTCATGGCAGATAAAAAAAAGAATGCGGTAACTATGAAACCGACAATCAGGACGACAATTCCGGCAAACAGAATTTTTTTCACTGGCTTGCCTCAGGTCTTTTCATCCTGGTTCTGGTTAATCCCGGATATCCATTCTTCACGGTAGATTTGCATCCTGAAACACAAAAAAATTGATTCTGCCCGCATCACTCACCCTTCGTTGCATTGACCAGCAGCGGGTATGGTTCGACATCAGTTCCCGGTTTTATTCCGTAAAAGATCCAGACCGGCGTACACCGGTTTGGCACCGGCGTTTGCCCTGAGGCATCGGGATAGTGAGTCTCGATATGGTATCCGGACTGCACCCGAGTTATGTGGTACCCATCGAGACTGCACTGGACCGGAATGAGCATATCCCGGGCCTGGAGTTTTTCCCATGCCTCGTGAGCTGATAAGACCGGGACTTCACCGGCATATTCAAGGGTGCTCCAGTCTTTCGAAATATCCAGAAGTTCCCCATCTTCTCCGAGTGAGACCTCGATCCCTGAACCCATGACCGGGGAGCCGTTGACGATCTGGCTGTATGCGACCCGGGTGTACTGCGGGTATTGTTCCTCGACCGTCCCGGTCTTGAGATTGTATTTTTTCATGAATACCTGTTCGGTGTTCTCGAGGACCGCATCAGCCGGGATCCCCCCGTATTCTCCGAGGATTTTTTCTGCCAGCCCCGGTGCATCAGCAACCGACGGGATGTGCTTTTTTACCGCAAGGGCCGTGCCGGTCCTAGTTGAGAATTTCTGCACGGAGACAACCCGGTAGAGCGGGACGGTTGCGGGAGACGCAGGCAGCGGTACGTCAAGGGTGATTGAGCGGTCGTAGGCCAGATCATCTGGAGATGATCTTGCGTCGCTAACAGGACCTGAAGCCGGTGCCCCGGGGCTCGTGATCCCGAGCATCCCGAAGCCGAAGAATAGGCATCCGGCCAGGAAGACTGCGATAACGATCCCGCATCCGATTTCCATGAGTTTGCGTGTATTCATAGGGGGTATAGTTCCTGACGGATTTGTTCTCCATGTTGTTCATTGTATAGTTGAGAGAGATTCTCACGTGAGAGCGAATAGTTTTTGCATTATATAGCGAAATTGATTATTTAACCATGTTAATGATTCGGAATTATTCTGATTTTTAGAGCTGTGAGGAGGATACCCAATTAAAAAAATTATTCGTGGTACATCTGGATGCCAGGAAAGCTGTGACCGCGGTAAGAGCGAATAACAGGGAAAAATCCAAACATTTGACCAATAAATGAAGAAAGGATCCATAAAAATGCCGATGTACCTCTGTTTGTTGGAAGACTGTAACTTCGAAAAAAACCGCACCCAACGCCAGGTTTAACCAGCACGCAGACAAACGTTCAGCCATGGAGTTGAAAACAATTGGCATCTGCACTTTCGCTTCACTTGTTGTCATGAGTATGGTTTTTGCAGGATGTACCGGGACAAAATTGGTACAACCGAATGCCAGCAGTTCCACTTCGGACCGTGGAAACAGCGTTATTGAGGCAAACAACCGGTTCGCATTTGACCTGTATTCACCGCTGGCAAAGGATCCGAAGTATGCGGGAGACAATATCTTCTTCTCGCCGTTCTCCATCTCGTCAGCCCTTGCGGTAACGTACGAGGGGGCCCGGGGAAGTACCGCAGATGAAATACGGTCCGTTTTCCACTTCCCGGAGAATACCTCCCTGCTCAGACAGGGATATTCCCATATTATTGCGGACATAAACAGCGAAAATGCCAGCTATACCCTGCTCACGGCAAACGCTCTCTGGGCAGAAAAAACGTATCCGTTTCTTCCCGGGTATATCACTACAGCCCGAACGTATTACTCCGCAAACACCACGAACCTCGATTTCATCAATGACCCAGATGCTTCGCGGACCACCATCAACCGGTGGGTGGAGGAAAAGACCCGTAATACCATTAAGGACCTGGTACCCGCCGGGTCCATTACCCCGATGACCCGGCTGGTGATAACGGATGCGGTTTACTTCAAAGGTACGTGGGTCAGGCAGTTTGATAAAAACAAAACCCGGGAAGCTGATTTCAGGCTATCTTCCGGGAAAACCGTTCTGGTCCCGATGATGGAGAGAACTGATGAGGACGCCGTATACCCGTACGCAGAGACCGATAATATCCAGCTTCTCGAAATGCCGTATGAACACGGAAATGGGACCAAACTGTGCATGCTTATTCTCCTCCCCAAAAACGATGACCTTTCAGCGGCAGAGAAGTATCTTGATCCCCATAACTTAACGGAATTACAGAACTCCTCTGCGTCCCGGCGTGTGATGGTCTACTTACCGAAGTTTACGCTTGAAACAAAATACACCCTGCGCCAGACACTTGCGGAGATGGGAATGCAGACAGCATTCGGAGATGCAGATTTCTCCGGAATGGATGGAATGAGATATCTTTATATTCAGGAAATTATTCATCAGGCGTACGTGGATGTGAATGAAGAAGGTACCGAGGCGGCTGCAGCGACAGCCGTTGTAATGTGGGGGAAAGGTGCTGCCCCCACAGAAGATCTTATTCCGGTATTCAGAGCAGATCACCCATTCATATTCCTCATCCAGGACAACGAAAGTGGAAATATTCTCTTCATAGGCCGGGTGGAAAACCCGAACGGGTAATTTTTTTCTCCTTCATTGCGGATTGAGGGAAGATTTACCGCTTATATTTTCGTATCTCTTTCGTCGAATCTGGGATGAGCATGGTATCCTTTGATACTGCTCCTCGCAGGCATCACTACCATGCCCTGCCTACTGCTTCCCGCAGCTCGTCGATAACCTTTGCCGCAACAGGGAACTTCTGCATCCCGTGACCTGATCTCCTGCCCTTCATGATGAATACTCCTTGAACGCAAATAGCACCCGGTCATCCGCATTGAGTTCGGCAAGAGCTTTTTCCCGCTCCGCTTTTTTTGGCATCGCTGCATAATCATACTGGATGTAGACTTCCCGCATTGGTTTTAAAGGAACACCGGCTGCAATGAGCCGTTGTGCATTCGCTTCCTCCGGGTAGCCTATAGCAACCGGAATGATGATCGAACCATTTTTCCGTTTAACGATCTGCATGTATTCCCACATTGACGATACCTGTTCGCGGATATCGACACTGCCATCCTTTTTGAGAATTGAAAACGTCCGGTTATAATCTGTCTCCGGCACGTCGACATAATAATCTGCACCCATTGCACCGGATGAGAGGATCTGCAGAGTGTATTTATCAGGAATGGAATGACTCTTGATAACCTGTTCAATATCCCCTTCACTCAGCGATGCATCGACAAGAATCGCGCTGAACCAGTCGGCCTGCTCGTGCCATGCCTGAGTTGCCTTATCGAGAGTCGGACGGATCGCAGGTTGAGGGTAGAGTGGATTATACAATTCCCCCTCCTGCTGGTACCGGGGCTCTGATTTGAAGATATACGTACCGAGCGCTATGATTTCCGTGTCTGTCAATGGTCGGTCGGTAGGAATCTCCTGAGATCTTGCATACGTGATAAAATCCCGGTCTTTTTTATCTTCTTTTTCCCACAGGTTTATGTTTTCTGCATATTCTCCCCGGGTCATCATGGAAAATATTGACGGGTAGGTATCCGTCACGGTGTTCCCGGTAACTTTTTCAACGGAAGCAGACAGGGTGTAGGTATCCACAAGAATCCGGTTCATCTCGTGAGTCGCCGGATTTTCAACATCTAAAATAATCGAAACATTGTGGCAGCAGGATACACCTACAGAATAAACCGGTCGTATCGAGAGCACGGCATATCCGGGGAAATCCTGTATCGCACGATCACGGGCTTGTTGCGTTGCGTTCGTGAAATCGTATTCTCCCGCCAAAGTTTCAAGGCCAAACCGGTGGGAAAAAAGTCCCTTATTTGCGGTGACAATGATCTGGCTGATCGGTGTGCCGTTGCGTTCGACACCGAATACATAATAGAGTTTCCTGCCAAGGAAATCCTGTATGATTACGGGGTCTTTACTGCTGATGATCGCATCCCGGTATGAGAGCCCGCGATAGATCTCCGGATCGTTTACCTGCCGGCGCCAGAGATCGGCCAGTACACGGTCCCTTGCAGTGTCAACAGGAACGATGTTTTTACGAATGATTTCGTCAGTTACCGGAAGATCATTTTGTTTTTCCTGTGCATCGTCAGGTGTCGCGGCAGGCTCCGGTGATTGTGTAGCGGAATAGTTCCGGATGATACTTGCATTCCGATCCGACAGCGGAAGCCGGACATCGATTCCCTGCGCCATCGCATATTCCACGATCCTGCTGGCGTTTGACTCCTGCAACTCCCATTGTGCAACACGGGCAGGGTATTCGCTCAGCGGTATGGAATCAAGATAAGACCAGGCATATTCATGACCTTTATACTCTTCAGAAGGATGATCAGGAACGATCTCATGCGTGAAGGCATCAACGATGATCCGCTCGCTTGCACCTGATGTCGTGTTCCGGACCATGAGCATAGCGCACATATGGGGATAACCGCCGCTGTAGAGAGACGGTATATTCGACAGGACCGGGTAATCCGGATAACGGGCTTTGACAATCTTCTCAGCATCCTGCTCGATCTGTGTATGGTTGTACGAAGGAGCCCCCTGATAGATCCGGAAGACCCCATGACCCATGAGCTTGTCTGCGGCTGTCCAGAAATATCCCGGAATGGTTCCTCCGTTCCTGAGATAAAATTCGTAATACTGCGGTTTTCCGTCAATATCATAGAGAATTACCGGTTCGGGATCCAAGGTGGCCGAGGTCCAGTTCGGATCTGTGCTGTAAGGTCCTTCGATAGCAAAACTCCAGAAGGTTGAGAGGGTCTGGTTGTATGCGGTTTCGATAGGTACGGTGTTGGGACCTGTGTTGGACTGGAAGGGGGAATTCTCTTGTTGGGTGTGTGCCACTGCCGAGCCATTGTTACTGGTAGTCTGATTAACTGAACTGTCAACGCACCCTGAACCAGCGATAAATGCCAGCAGCAGAACGAACAGAACAGCCCCAATACGGTCAGTTTTCATCATTTCAGTCTCCTTGTGATAATAAACGCCCCATAAATGATTGATCCTAAAACAATTTCTGGGGGTAGTCCTGCTGCGGTCGGTGTTTGTGAAGGGGTCTGAGGCGGGGTGCCCGGCACTGCAAGAATGCGGCAGA
>PLLR01000016.1 GCA_003141335.1 Methanoregula sp.
AGGGAGATGGGATCATTGTCTGCGTGGAATTTTGTCTTTGTATTTTTACTGTAATCGCTCCTGATGGCCGGATCTCCACCGATTTTAAGGGCATTGGTCTCCACAGCCTAATAATCAGGGAATAGGGAGGGGAATGGTCCAGTTTAATTGTACCTGTCCTGTTGGCATATCCCTCTTTTGAGACCCGGTACTGATAAGAATGATTCGCGGTTACTGGAAATGAACCTCCGGATACCAGGTCTTTTTCCATGGTTTTTCCGGTATCGAGATCTTTTAGCACCACGTTTACATTCTGAATGGTTGAATTGGACGAAATATCGTAGATATTCACGATAAGAGTTTCTTCAGGGACACCTAAGGATACAATAACAAGAATTCCAATACAAAACAACGATAAGATCACTGAAATTTTAATCCATGTGTCCATTCAGGTAAACAAACGTTGATCAATAAAATATAGTTTACCTCAATAATTTTTTATTTTCACGATTCTCTAATCATGATTAGTACTAATCACGATTAGGATTATTATTGTCTCGCTGGTTTCGGGTATACCGGAGTATCGTGAAAGCGGACGTAACGTTAGGATGCCTGATTGAAGGGGCACTTCGGTCCTATAACCTTGTTCAGGTTTTCTCTCTTACCAGCAGAGCAAGGACAAATACAAGAAATATTCCGAGCATTGCTGAAGCTAACAAAAACATCTGATCATGTTCACCTTGGGTAAAAAATCCGGTATTCCCATCGCTATGCAGCAGGATGGAAATCATCTGTCGATCCGTTGCTCCCGAGAGCGGGTCAGTGGCAATCAGCATGAATGTACCAGACGGAAAATCCTCATATTTTACGGACGTCCGGTACATACAGGCATTTTCTGATGTGCACACACCATTCAATCTTGGGATGGGGAAGGTTCCCAGCCGTGAACCATCCGGTTCAAAAAAAACCGAGACCATAATTTGTTCCGGGGGGATATTGTATGAGACATATCCGTTCCAGGTAGCCGAGAACGTAAGAGAGCCATTCTGACTCGCAGAAGGATTCGAGACCTCAAAAGAAAGCGACGGCTGGACCGGCTGGGTGGATGCCATACAAACCATGGGGAAGAAGAGGAGGGACAGCCCTGCGAGTGCAATAATACATCGCATACTCCTGCAGACCTCAGAACCCATGAGATATACCATACCCGTACGGGGGTTGCCGGTCAGGATGGGCTTTGTGGTCGCTCAATGAAAAATGGAGGGAGGATCCCCCAGTAGTGCATATGCTGAGATTGAGTGAAATAAACCCTATACAGGCTCCGATTCTCTCCTCGATTCTTACCGGCCCTGTGGAAAAACCCCGTAAAACCCTCCATTTCGGTTCGTGTGGAGAATACGCCCGATTATCGCCCTGTTAGCCAAAATACGGCAGATTTGCACCTCACCTATTGGCTCGTAAAGCCCTTTAAACCGAGCTTTTTTGTGCCCCATATTTTATCCCATCGGGCACCCGAAAACCCTGCCGGAACGCGAATATGAGACTCTTTTTTTCCGACGAAGGTCTGAAAAAGGGGATTTTAGTAAAAAATGGATGGATGCCGGAACAGGCCCGTTCCCCGCACTATTTGAGACACCAGAACAAAAACGCCAGAAGGGTTAACAACTCCTGGCTGGTAAATTCCGTAAAGAGTATTCCAGATCAGGAAATCGGGGGGATGAGCCCCCCGATCTTTATACTTTTTTATTTTGTTCTCCTCCATCCATGTGATCAAGCACCCTGTCCCAGATGACGAGCATCCCGGGGATGATCACGTACGATAACAGTCCTGCTCCGAGGAAAGCGAGGGTAATCTGCACTTCGGTTTCCATTCTCCTCTCCTACACCAGTGCCTGGACACCATCTGCCCATATCTCGACGTTGGCACGGATCGAGTCGTCCGTATAGGACGAAAGCGATACCTGGGCCCGGGATATGTTCAGGAAGTAATACTCCCCATTCGGATCGTGGCACTTCAGGGTCGCCGAGTAGCTGTCCGATTCCGCATCGTGGGTTACCGTCCCATCGTGCGCCGTGATGTTTGCGGAATTCGCAATCACCGCTGAAATCCCCGTGTTGAAACCGGTGATTGCAGAGTACGTCTCAGAACCACTGCCGACACGCTTTGCATTGCCGTCCTCGTACACGAACTTGGCCGTGTAGGATTCCTTGGACTTTTCTACGGGCGGGTGGTTGACGCCCGAGGTCATATACGATATGCACCCGAAGGGGTTGTCGGTGATAACCGACTGGACGATCAGGTTGAATGCCGTTACACTGGCGATCGGGCTCGCAAGCCTCCGGACCGCACTTTTCACATTCGTGTTTTGTATGAAATCTGCCATGTTTTTTTCCTTTCCTTTTTTCCTTTTTCGTTTGTTTTTTTCGTTTTGTATCGCGGGGCCCTTTGACATACTACTATGAGCTGTGTCAGGACATGGGTCTGACCGAATACTTTTCAAAAACCGGAAACGGAGAGATTATCCGGCTCTAGGGATTAATCAAAGGCTGATTATTGGATAGATTGTTTGGGAAAAACGGGACAGCTCAAAATAAAGATCCAGAGTACTCTTTTGGACCTGGCAAGACCGTTACCGGAACCGTGTCAGGTTTCGTTTTGCCTCAGGTAATCCGGAAGACCCCCCTACCCCCCACCTGCCTCAGCTCAGGGAGGGGGTACCCCCCCTCACCTACATGCTCCACTCCTCAGTTTTCCTTGGAACCAACGTCGGAGAACCATCATTTCCAGCCAGTGTCAGAGAGGGGGGTACCCCCACTCGTTCACCAAAGATGACCCCCCTCCCTCCCTTGTCTGGAGTCAAAGGCATACCCCCCACTTACCCCCACCCTCAACCGCAGAGGGGTACCCACCCCCCCATTCCCTTTTGCACCTTCCGACGGAGGGTTCGATATCAAGACCCCCCGTTTCCTGTGCAAAGGGGGGATACCCCCCCTGCCATGGGGGGTGGGGGTACCCTCCATCGCTCTGAACGAGCTCCCCCTCCTATCCACCCTACTGGAGGGCGGTGCAGATGTGATTGAAATTCAGGATTCGGAAGAAGAGGGGAAGAGGTGTGTGGCAGAGATCGATATGATAAATGATTAATTCATCAGCTTATCAAAAAAGAAATTAAATTTGCTTATCCTCTTTAGACCGTGTTACTTTTGCTGAAAGTGTATATATTGACGAAAGGTCTGGATTGTACGATTCCATTTGACCATCATCATGAATTTGTTTAAGAATTCCTTTCAAGGCTTCTGCAAGTTTCTGGGCTGCTGCATGGGACATAAAAATCCGTGTACCATTTACCATCATTTTCCCGTCTTTCTTGATCCCTGGCATCTCAAGGAAGTCTATGAACACGTCCCTGTGTTCGCAGGTAACATACGCCAGATTGGAATACCGACTTGTCGTTATGTCAATGGTGATATCCTTGGGTTCGAATTTGTATATTTCGTTAAGATCAATTGTTATACCTTTTGAATCTTTCATTTGTGGGGTTTTTTTGGCCATTTTTATTTTCCCTCCATTTATGCGCTTATCCCTTTTTGGATTTTTTGATGTACTCTTGTGTTTTCATTACCTGTTGACCGGGAACCAAGAATCTGATATGTTGGAGCTGTAGCTATTGCGCAGGGCTCGTATTGTGCACGAAGGAAGGAATCATAATAATCCCTGATCGCAGTGTTCATGCAATCGGATTGTTCACGATCATCCAGTGAGGCGTAGGCTAGTAGTGTCAGAGCGATAAATTTTTTTGACTTTTTATTGACATTATAGACCGGATGCTTGGCTTCAGATGCCATTATAAGCCCAAGCCTGTTGAGGGTGGTAAGGGCATCTCGTATCCTTGGAGCTGATGCATCAGTGAGCTCCTCTAGGTCTTTTGGGCGATAACTGGAGTGAGGATCAGCGATGATCTCTTCAACAACACGCGCAAGGATCGTATCCCCAAACAACCCTTCATATGGCACATCGGTCAATTCTTCAGGTTTTAATTGTGTCACAGATAACCCTCCTTTTCACAGCATGTCAGTGGGTATAATTCTGTCATACCCGGACGTGCATTGTACTACAATGTCATACAATCTAATACCTAATAAAATATTGTTTTGGTTACAGAAAATTTATTTTTCCCATAGCACCCATTGACGGTGATGAGGGATTTCTTCACCATACTCAATCATGAGGTTGTCTGCCCAAGGAAGATCATCCAATACAAACCATTTATCTCCGGTTGAAGGGTGGCGCTGAATATGAATTCTATCCTCACCGAATTTTTTCACAAGGTCTTCAGCACAATAACTGCCCTTTCCCCATTTTTTCCTGCAATAGAGGCACTTTACTTTTGCCCCGCGTTTTTTGATCCATGCAAGAAATCTTACTGTTTCTCTATCTGGATCTCCTCCATCGTAAAAAGGATCCGAATCTGGGGACATATTTTGAATATTGTATAATAGCTGACATCAAACAAAATAATTCCGAAGTATGCGTTGTGAAAGTGTCTCTTAAAGATCTTAGAACTTATTGCTGAATTTTACATATAAAAAAAGCAATCCGATTACACAATAAACCGGTACTTCCCACCAGTCCATCAATTTTGATCCGATATAGACTATTCCAAAAAGCCAGCCAACAGTGTACGTTATCCCCCAGAATGGAATCACGTCAAATAACATGATTATACCAATAATTGAGAGAATATTGACAAGAAATATCAGAGACTCGTGACCGGAAGAAATCAGGAAGGCTCTGGCAAATAAGACCATAACGATCCCTGAGACACCTTCAGTTATTGCTCTTGCAACGCCATCAGAAAAAGATGGGATAAGGATCACCCCTCTATGATTTCATTTCTGCCCTAACGTCCCCACAATCCCGCTGAACTGCTCCAGAGCATCCCCCAGATTCTCCGCGATCTCCTGAGCGATTACATCAGGGTCCGGCAAATTATCCGAATCCTCAAGACTCTCGTCCCGCAACCAGAAGATGTCAAGATTGACCTTGTCCCGCTCCATCAACTTTTCATACGTGAAAGCATGGAACCGCTCGGAATCTTTCCGTTTTAGTTTGTTATCCGCGTTGTAACACGTAACGAAATCCTGCAAGTCCTCAAACTTCAGCGGATTTGTCTTGAGGGTGAAGTGCATATTGGTCCGCAGGTCATAGATCCACAGGGTCTCGGTCCACGGCGTCTTGGCAGCAGGTTTCTTATCGAAGAAAAGAACATTCGCCTTCACACCCTGCGCATAGAAAACCCCGGTGGGCAGCCGCAGGAGAGTATGGACATTGCATTCCTGTAACAACCTTCTTCGTACGATCTCCCCTGCCCCACCTTCAAAGAGGACATTGTCCGGGACAACAATCGCCGCCGTGCCGTGGATCTTGAGCAGGGACCGGACGTGCTGGAGGAAGTTGAGTTGTTTGTTGGACGTGGTCGCCCAGAAATCCGGGCGTTCATAGACCAGCGACTCCTTGTTGCTCCCCCCGTCACCGTTGCTCACCGTAACGCTGCTCTTCTTCCCGAACGGCGGATTGGTCAGCACCATATCGTAGTGCTCGGACGGCTCCGAAACAAGAGCATCCCCTACATCAATCGGGCTGTCCTCGCCCCCAATCCCATGCAGATAGAGATTCATGGCACAGAGACGGGCCACGCTGTCAACAATATCCCTGCCCTTGACTGTCTTGAGCTGAAGGAACTGCTTTTGATCCTTGTTGAGCTTGGGATTCATCTTCGCGATGTAGTCATGGGCAACGAGCAGGAAACCCCCGGTTCCACATGCCGGGTCGAAGATGGTCATGCCAGCATGAGGCCTCATGACCTCAACAATGGCCTTGATGAGTCCCCGGGGGGTGAAGTACTGGCCGGCACCACTCTTGACATCCTCCGCGTTCTTCTGGAGGAGCCCTTCGTAGATCTCGCCTTTGACATCGATATCCATCCCGAGCCACGTCTCGCCGCTGATGAGCGTGAGCAGCCGTTTGAGTTTTGCCGGGTCCTGGATCCTGTTCTGGGATTTGCGGAAGATAACGCCAATCATCCCTTTCTCTTTCCCGAGCTTGTCGAGAACAGCCCGGTAGTGGACTTCCAGTTCGACGCCGTCTTTCTCCATGAGGCTCTGCCAGTCAAAGCCCTTGGGGATGGCCGAGGGTTTGGAAAACGGGGGCTTGGTCTGTTCATCCGCCATCTTGAGGAAGACGAGGTAGGTGAGCTGTTCCACGTAATCCCCGTAGCTCACTCCGTCATCGCGGAGAACGTTACAATAGTTCCAGAGTTTCTGGACGATAGCAGATGATTCGGTTGGCATCAGTTACACCTGTTCAATAAATCCTGAAAATTTTGAATTGCATCAAAAGCCTGCGTCTCACTTTTCGCACCAGTGACGATACAATTCCCGGTCGAGAATAGCAAAAAACTGACCCCCAAATCCTTATAATTTAATGCCGGGAACTGTTCCGGCTCATAAGACGCCTTTTTTGGATCGAGTGCCGGCATAAGGTTTTCAATAGTTGATTTGAGTTCGACAGGATGATTAATTACAAGATTGTGTATGTCGGTTTTTGCATTTCTTACATCAATACCTGCGTTTTTCAATAATTTTAGCACGATATCAATATTTTTTTGAAGTTTTTCCATCGACTTTGCAGTGACCAAAAATTTCCCTGATTTGTAAAAAGCGATATAGGTATTGTCCGGAGGGAGACGTAATTGCAGCCAGTGTACTTTAGGATTCCGTTTTGTCCCTTCGATGGAATTTTGAATATGGTGAAGATCGAACGGAGCAGTAAGTTTGACTGTTGCAACAATATTGACAATTTTCATGATTTGTTCCTGATCTCAATTGGATTTCTGACACGTTTTCCTTTATTCATATTAGTCCGAGTTTTTACCTTTTCTGCTTTGATTCGCTCTAGCAATACTGATGCGGGTTCATCGGTGGGATCTTGGGGTACTAATTTTCCCTCGAACGCCCATTTCAGTATGCTCTGACGGAGGGTTTCGGCTTGTTTGAGACTTGTTTCGACAGTTTTTTCTAAATGATCGATCTGGGAGAAGTGACGTTCTATTTCATTCACAATTAATGATTGTTCATTGTGTGGCGGGAGAGGAATTGGTAGACTCCGAGACATAGTAATGGTATAATTGGTTTGTCCTGCAGTCGTTTTACCACGTTTCTGTAACCATTTCTGAATTATTTCAGACAACAGTGCATAGAGCATCAATTTTCGAGAATATTCGGGGAATGTTCGATAAATCACTATCGCCTGATTGATATTCCATTCTCTATATAAATCAGGAACCAATGAGATTTTCCCCAAAGGAGGCCCGACGATATTCATCAAAACATCATCAGGATAAACCGCAGAACGTCTCAATTCCTTTTCATGCGTTTCTCTGCTGATGAACGTAGGTTTTACAGTGAAATCAAAAGCACCGGTTTTCGTTAGATTATAGACTTTGATAAACGGAATTTCTCCCTCGCCTCCGAATAACTTATCTGCGGTAGGGGTGTATCCGTTCGTGATATTTTCACAAACATCTTGGGATTGAATCCAAATCCATTCATCAGGTAATTGGAACAATTCGGATTCATCTAGAGGGAGTCTTTTTGCGATTTCTTTCTCATCGCCGGCATTTTTTCTTTTTATTCTATCAAAGAGTACATCAGCCGGTTCAATCTCCCCCTTGTACTCCTCCCGCCAATCCTGTGTGAGCCTGCCCTCGAATGCCGCTTTAAGGACTGCCTGCCGATAGCGTTTGAGCTGTGCCTGCACCTTTTTGAGCGAGGCAACGCCAGCGTCCAATTGAGTGAAGAGTTCCTCGATTTTGGTGACGATACGGAGTTGTTCGTGGAGTGGGGGGATCGGTATGGTAAATTCTTTTATTATTGCTGTATTCAATCCCGGTTGATTAGATCCTTTATCAAAACTCCGAACTTCCCAATATTCTGATCTAAAATAATAAAATAAAAATTCACTAATCACGATGTTTTTTTGAGGGATTAAATGAGCACAGGACTGATTACCAGATGCATCAATATCAAGAATAGCTGCTCTGCCTCTAGTCAATCCTTGACCGGTCATCGCTAAAAGAATAGTTCCTTTTGGAAGTAACCTTGCGGGACTGTTTTGCAATCCTAACTCGCTTATTGTCTCTTTTGATTCTTTAATTCGGTTGAATCGAATTTCGCCAGATCTTAGCCAAGGGATTGAACCATTCCAATAATCGCTTACAGATGTGCTGGGGGTTCCTCCCTGACCAACTTCAAAAACATCATGAAATTTTACCCATTGCCATGACTGTGGAATTTGAGGTAAATTTTTTCCATCAATCATTCTGTAAAATCCTCACTAATTTATCCACCTGTCAAGGGTTGCGATCTGCATTGTTGGTATGATAATGTTTTTTGGAGGATAATAAAGACCAATAATCAGCCACGTAGGATGGAGCGAATGCGTACCCATATAAAAATACAGGTCTTTGGTCAGCATCCACGTGTAATACTTATCATAGATCTTTTGCCATAGCGTATCCATATCTTCTGGATATTTCTGGCCCTCTGCCTGATATAATGCGTAGAGTTCCCAGTCCTCGCACAAAATGTTATGGTAATTTTCTTTACAGCCCTCGCATCTGAATTTATAGGAAAAAATTTTCGGAATTGATTCAAGAACAGAGAACAGTTGATCATCAAAAAGTGTCTTCTGAAATTGATGGGATTTCGCAGGTGGAGTGAGCGGGTGCCTCTTATAAAAATCGATAAGGGTTTTTGGTTTGATCAATCCTAATGAGGTTCTGTCTTCGCTGAATTGTTCCTTTAGGTATTCTAGTGAGGGGGCAACATGAGGAAGGAGTCGTCGACTGCGTTCTGCCCAAGGTGTCTTGCCATTATTTGAGGCGAGTGAGTTTTCTAATATCCTTATCGAGCCTTCACGGACTTTGTAACTTTCTTTCCTATTTAAGCGTTCATCCGTCGCTTTCTTGCATTCAACTTCAATCCAGTCATATTTTCGGATCTTGCTGCGTCCGGTATAGGTGTCCACCTTAATCGGGTAGAGTCGTATCCAATCCCCTTCATCAGTTATTCCGGCAGTACAGACAACAGTTTTATGTTTTCTGCTTTTTTCAGGATATGTCTTGACCGTAACGAGGATTTTCTTCTTCTCCCATGTCACAGGTCAACCACATCCATCCCTTCGTCCCGGAACCGCTGCGCAATAACACCCCGGTGGCAGTCGGTTGCTTGTGCCTCGAAGCACATCAGGGCCACCTTCTCCTTCTGTGCGAGGGATTTGATGGTATCGAGCAGGTCTTCCTTTGCACCAAGCTCCTGTGCATAGCACCGGAACAGCTCGAAAAACCCTTTCTCGGTAAGGTTCTTGCGCTGGTCGCTTTCGATGCCCAGCTCGGGGAGATGGAGGTATGTGATCCCCAGTTTCTCCAGCGAACTCATCAGCGTGTTCTTGGAATACCCGTACTTCATACTGAACGGGTTCTTTCGCACGTCAATGAGTTTCCCGACCTTGTTCTCCACAAGGATCGAAAGAAACTTATCGATGTTCCTGCCCTCGTACCCGATGGTCACGATACCGGACTCGTTCCGGTAATAGGTCTTCAGTTGCTTGATCTTCGAGAAGATGGTCATCTCGGGATACTGCCGGTACACGTAATCGACAAGGTCCTTTTCACGGAATCCTCCGAACTGGTTGATGACAGAAGTTATCCCACCCTGGATGTAGGGGTCAGGCTTGGGAAATACCCGCTCGACAAAATGCACATCATCCTCGGTCTGCGTGAGGTAGCCCTCCCGCTCAAGGTGACGCATGTCCTGGTATAACTGGAATGAGAACGGCCCGTACTGGTAGGGGACGAAGTCATAGAGACTCCGCTCCTTCGAGGCAATGAACATCAGCTTCACCAGCTGCATCCTCGTCAGGCTCTTGGTCTGCGACAGCAGGAACAGGAGTGCCCGCTCATTCTTCGTTATCATATCCATTACTCCTGAATCTGGCGGAGGGGGGTCTTAAACTGCCGGTGTGCACAGGGTGAAAGTAGGGAAATACAACAGGAAACATACAGGTCCGGTTCATATCCTCACTCAGGTCAGCGCCTCGTTCAGCTCGTT